>JBPOIR010000030.1:0-43290 GCA_052034335.1 Pseudomonadota bacterium
AAAAGCGGTGAAGTGATGCCAGGTATAGCCTTAGAAGACAACACCGCAGCGCATTTTGTGAATGGTGAACTGAAATGTATTATTGCAAGTGTTGCAGATAAAAAGGCCTTTAATGTGTCGAATCAGGGAGAAGCGTCGATTGCTTTGAATTGTTTAGTGTAAATTCGGATTCTTTGATTTAGTGGCATCTGAGCATTTTACATTTATGCTAGAGAGAAGATTTGGCTCAACAATCTTTTTGCCTTTCAGCGCGAGCCGGAAAATCGTTTCACCCTTTTGTGTTGTCGCACTCCAATTGATAGGAATAGGATGAGCAATGCTATCTGCCATAAATACGTCGAAATTTTTCCCCGTGAAAGCTGACCAGTGTAGAGGTGTCCAATTATGCTTATCACCTACATTTGGATTTGCTTTATTTTCAAGCAATACTTTCAAAAATCGGTCATCTGGATTAATGCTTGCATGATGAAGTAAAGTCTTCCCTTCTTTATCTTTTTCATTGATATCAAACATAGCATTTTGACTAATTAGCCATTTTAATAGAAGACTAAATTTATCAAATTCTTGACGAGCTATCGATAAAAATAACAAGTTTGTTCCAGTTGCAGGTGCATTTACATCTTGAAAAGCATGTAATACTGGTGCGGGACTTATAGCCGGGGTTGTGGTAGCTGCGTTAACCGTGTTATTTGTTGTGCCGGCAGCAGTAGAACGCGGAGAAAGTTCAGCAATGGCGTCATTTATTTCCGCCCGAATATCGGAAATTTTAATTTGATCGCTAATTGTCTTGAAATGCGTGTCTTTTATTCCTTGTTTTAATGCACACAATACAGCTAATCCCGCTTTTAACGCAGCTATCTTTTCTTCATCTAGCTTATCCGATGCTTTAATTTTCTTAAGTTCATTGATCAGCTCTCTGATTTCTTCAATATCTGCCGTTGTGATGAGATAATTAAGTTGCAATATCAACAGCCATTCGACGATTGTAGCTCGTTTATTCATGACGGCAGTCGCTAACAATGAGGTGTGATTGGTGTATAAATATTGGCTGTTAATGTTTGCGTGTTGCAGCAAAATGAGCTCGCTTAGTGTTGCTATATTCCCCGAAATGACCGCATCTTCCAATAAAAGAGCCGTCTCCTCTGTATCTGGCAACAAGGGGAGAGCACTCAGGCTTTCATCATCTTTAGATTCGAGTTGATTACCTTCATCAGTTAGCATATCAATCCTTTTTTAACACTAGAAATAAATTTTTTTTTAACATACAAAACGTTAATATTAATATCATATAATTTATTTCTCGTAAATAAAATTGTTAACACGAAATTTCTAAAATAAGTAATTGACCTTACAGGTATAGCTGTAAAAGAAAATCTTGCCGAAATATGTAGGCAACTGCGCATAGTGTCTATATAATCACCGAATGGAAATACAGCGAGAACCGAAACAACGGCTCGATAAGCAAATGCCTAAAAGCATCAATCACGAAAAAAAGCTGTGGATAGCGCTTTCGTTTACCAGCGTTTTTATTGCGATAGAACTGATAGGTAGCGTTGTCAGCCATAGCCTTACCCTACTATCGGATGCGGCGCATCTTTTTACCGATGCGGCTGCCCTGATTATTTCGATTACCGCCATGCGTCTGGGTAGAAGGCAAGCTGATCAAAAGCGTACCTTTGGGTACTATCGCATTGAAATTTTAGCTGCTGCCTTTAATGCCGCGACATTGTTTATGGTCGCAGGGTTCATTTTCTATATGGCTTATGAACGCTTCTTCGTATCGAGCGAGATCCATACCACCAGTATGCTAATCGTGGCCTCTATAGGGGTTGTTGTTAATTTTATCAGCACACAATTACTAAAAGCAGGCAGTGCCGATAGTCTTAACATTAAAAGCGCCTACCTCGATTCCCAAGCTGATATGTTGAGTTCTTTAGGGGTTATTTTAACTGCTTTTCTTATTCGCCTGACGGCATGGCAACACCTTGACTCCCTAATGGCCATTGGCATATCCCTTTGGATATTGCCTCGCACATGGATATTACTCAAGGAAAGCATCAATATATTATTGGAAGGCGTCCCCGAAGGCATTGAATTGGCAGAAATTAGTGGTGCACTTTTAGATTTACCCGGTGTAACCGATGTACATGATCTTCACGTCTGGGCACTGACCAATGGCAAAATTAGTCTTACCGCTCATATAGTTATAGAACCCGATCTCAAAAAAGAACATGATTTATTAGCTCTGGCAACCCATTTGCTCGAAGAAAAATTTAATGTAACACACTCTACAATTCAGATTGAAACCACACAATGCCATGGAAATTCCAAGTTACATTTGTAAAAATGTGTACGGTCACTCAAAATGTAACTCGGGCAATTAACTAAATTTAATTGACTTTTAATCTAGAAATCCATAATATCTGGCTGTCGGGAGCACAAAGGGGTCTGCCCCTTTGTTCCGAAACATAACAATTTTTTTAGGAGCTTATATGTTAAAACTTAAGGGGTTGATAGGTTCACTTTTATTGGTCGCCATACTAACGGGTTGCGCGGGCGCTGGACCTAAACAAACGGGTGGTCAATTACTGGGCGGCGCCGCGGGTGCCCTGCTGGGATCCCAATTTGGTAAAGGTTCAGGTAGATTATTTGGTGTTGCGATTGGTGCGCTTGCGGGTTCTTATTTGGGTGGTTCTCTTGGACATGCCATGGATGAAAAAGACAGGCAAATGGCACAAAACACGATGCTAAGTACTTTGGAGTCGGCGCCAGATCGTCAAACACGTTCTTGGAAAAATCCCAACAATAACCATTCGGGTACTGTTGCTGTAACACGGACTCAAGAAGTGCCACAGAATCACATGGTTTGTAGAGATTATGTTCACACGGTTATTATCGATGGACAACAAGAAAAAATGCACGGACGTGCGTGTAGAGATGTTCGTGATCCTAAAGGACATTGGCAGATTGAACACTAAAGGGTAGCGAATCACCCGTAGAGGCGGATCGCTGTGTCCGCCCTTCGTTGGTCCATGATGGGCGGACACAGAGGTCCGCCCCTACATAACAGGCCGTTTAAACCCTTCTTTTAAGCCATTTTTTGACAAAACAATTTGCCATAATTGTATCTGGCGGGCTCTGAAATTAGCAGCACTCGATAATAAATAGTAATTCCACATTCGCCTAAAACGATCATCGAGACTTGGATTTGATTTTTTGATTTGGCTCCAATTCTCATTAAAATTCTGATGCCAAGCCATTAATGTTTTATCATAATGCACGCCGATATTATGCCAATCTTCCATGACAAAAACGTCTTCTAAAGAAGTGCCTATTGCAGCAATGGAAGGCAGTTGTCCATGCGGAAAAATATAGGTATTTATCCACCGACTGGTTACGGTGCTAAATCGATTAGAACCAATAGTATGCAGCAAAAATAAGCCGTCATCCTTCAAACAATGCGCCATAATTTTCATATAGGTTGCATAATTTTTATGACCGACATGTTCAAACATCCCCAGGCTTACAATGCGGTCGTATTTTACAGTGCTGTTTCGCAAATCACGATAATCTTGTAAACGAATTTCAATGGGTAATCCAGCACAATTCTCTCTCGCTAAATCCACTTGTGCTTTTGAAATTGTGACACCAACGGCAGTAACGCCATAATGCTCAGCAGCATATTTTACAAAGCTACCCCAACCACAACCAATATCCAGCACTTTCATGCCCGGTTTTAAGCCGAGTTTTTCACAGGTTAATTTCAGTTTTTGCACTTGGGCTTCATCCAAATTGGCTGCATTTTCCCAATACGCACAGGTGTAAACCATTCGCTTATCGAGCATCTGGGTGTATAAATCATTTCCAATATCATAGTGACGTTCTGCAACTGCCTTCGCCTTCTCTTTCGTTTGGAAATTAAAAAAATGTCGAAGGGCTTCAAAAAACGTTTGACGCAATGCACTACGCCAAAATCTGGGGTGCATTAATGCTTTTCTTTGAAGATTTGCTGTAAAAACTCTATAAAAAAATTGATCAAGATTTGAGGCGTCCCACCAACGATCCATATAGCTTTCGCCGATAGCAAGATCAGTATTCGTCATCAAACGCTTATAGAATTGATCATTTCGAATGGTAATGTCCCACGGCTTGTTACCATTAATCGTAATTCCTGCATCATTAAACAAATCCTGAATAATCTGCTTCATATTGACCCCCACGGGCGGACACAGAGGTCCGCCCCTACTTAAGCTGTACATCCATTGAGTTTATAATATGAAAGTCGTTGAGAGTCTGCAAGGAGGAAAGGTCATGAAAATTTTTTCAGCAAGGCATAATAAATGCTAAACGTGTTGATGGCATCATCAATGGCACGGTGCTTACGGCCTTTGAAGGCCAAACCTAAGTGCGTCATGGCTTTGGCTAAGCCCGCTGAACTTTTACGCCTCTGGCCATTTGGTAGGCCTGAAAGACCGCTTTAACGTCCAATTCGCGTCGTCCAAAAGACCATGTTACATGTGAAGGGAGTTCTTGTCTTAATGCATGCCCATCACCCGCCCCCCAAACAATTGGCATGCGGCAACAATCATGCCTATTCCCCATGGCTTCCATGCCGTGATATGCCGCTTCTAAAGAATCTGCGGCATCTACCTGTGCTTGTGTAATGCTGGTTAGCTTGATAATGTGTTCTACGAGTAATTCATGTGGATTTACAAATGCAGAATAGGCTTCTAGCACTTTTCCTGTATTGACATCACCCACACAAGCGCCAATTTCAATAATTTTTGCGCCACTTGGATCCTGATTGAGCTCTAGATCAAAGGATAAAATTTTCAAATAACCGCCTTAGCCTCTAATGGTTTTTGGTTAAAGCCGCGATAAACATCCAGAGTCCCAAAACAAGCAGAATAACGGCTGCATATAGCGATAGATCGGCTGGGATCTGAAGCTTGGTACCCACCATCACAGCGATTCCCAATTTATACCTTAAAAATTGTGCGCCTGCAATCACACAAAAAAGAATACCTGATGTATATAATGCTGCGTTTTTCATGTCATTCTCCTCCCGTAGTTGTTAACAGTAAAAAATAATGATGTGTTTATTTTGTCTTAAGATAAGTTCCAATCAGTTCTGTCTTTTCAATAATGTGTGGTTTCATTGCCGCTTCCAACGCTTCTTTCGATGGCGTATTTAAATTAGGTAATACGGTATCGAGTGCGTATAACTTAAAAAAATAACGATGTCGCCCGATCGGTGGGCAGGGTCCACCATAACCTGTTTTATGCCAACCATTTTTGCCTTGCAATGTACCGGGTGGTAATTGCGCTTCTTTTACATTTTCAGGTAAGCCTGTACTGGCTACAGGTATGTTATATAAAACCCAATGGACGTATGTCATTTTGGGGGCTGCGGGATCTGGTGCATCCGGATCATCCATAATTAAAACCAAGCTTTTCGCTTCTTTTGGAATATTGGACCAGGAAATGGGTGGTGCAATGTCGCTTCCTTGGCAAGTATATAAACTTGGAATTGCGCCATTATTTACAAATACGCTGGATATCAGTGTTAAGGGCATCGTTGCTCTCGAAATTGTGTTTAACATAAGCATAAATTCCTTTCCTTTTTAAAGTATAGCTTTATTCAGTAAGAGATTGTAAACCTAACAACAAACATTAGATTTTAAATAGTCTATAAAAATTTTGGGTAGTTTGTTTTGCGATTTCTTCAAAGGTCACTCCCCGCAAATCTGCTAAAAATTCTCCAACATGTTTAACATACGCCGGTTGATTGATTTTTCCGCGATAAGGTATGGGTGCTAACCAAGGTGAATCTGTTTCTATTAAGATACGATCTAAAGGCACTTTTTTAGCAACTGCTTGTAAATCGATAGCATTCTTAAAGGTCACAATCCCAGAAAATGAAATATAAAAATCCAGATCGAGTGCGGCACTTGCCGTATCCCAATCTTCTGTAAAGCAATGCAACACACCGCCACACTCGTTTGCATGCCCGGCTTTTAAGATTGCCAGCGTATCTTTTCGGGCGTTTCGTGTATGCACAATTAAAGGTTTTTTAGTGGCTTTTGCGACTTCAATATGGGTTTCGAATCGTGCGTGCTGCCAGTCTTGGCTTGCTTCTGTTCTATAGTAATCCAAACCCGTTTCTCCAATAGCAATCACTTTAGGATGTGCTGCTAAAGCGACTAATTCATCAAATGTGGGTTCGGTTTCAACCGTTTCGTTGGGGTGTAGCCCGATAGAAGCGGAGACTTCGGGAAACTGCTCGGCAATACGGATAACTGCTTCGCTCTCTTTTAAATTGGTTCCCACGCATAACATATGGAGAACATCATTATCCAAAGCTGCACGAACAACGGCGTTTATGTTCATACCCAGTGCTGCGTAATCTATTAAATTCAGATGACAATGCGAATCGATGAGCATATTTAATATAAACTCCTAAAAAACTTTTTGGTATAGGAAGGCTTGTTTGGCTCCATTTATACCATATAAGTTACATGCTAAGGCTAGCTAAAAATAAGCAATATTATAAAGATTGTTTTAGACCTATAAGGTATGTGTTGGTTTTTCTGACTTGAGTGTACCTGCAAGGTAGGTTTCTATTTTATTTCGCACCTCTTTGCCCTCCTCGCCCATAAATTGTAGTCCAACCCCTTGTGCACGGTTACCTTGTGCCCCCTCTGGTGTTATCCATACGACCGAACAATGAACCGTAAAGCTTTCTTGTTCGTCCATTAGGGTTAATAGCATGGTAACGTGTTCGCCCATTGAAAACACCCGCTTAGTGGGAATAAACAAGCCCCCTTCTTTTAAAAATGACATATAAGCTGTATATAAAACGGCTTTGTCTTTAATGCTAAGCGATAAAACAGCGCCTTTTCTACGTTCCTCTTTGAATTCTTCTGCTTTGGGTACCTCTGCCATTACTTTTACTCCCAATTTTTTTACGACGGGCTTCCTTTAAATGAGTATAGTTAGAATGTAAGCTTTTTAAAGCGCGGGCAACCTATGGTCAATCTAAAGATTGGAATATTCGATTAATAGCGATTCCATTAGCAATTGCGTATTCGGCTGATTAGGGGCTTCTAGTTCGCGTTTAGCATCCAAGGCTTTATCTAAAAATCGCCATAATGCTTTATCCGAGGCTGTTGATTGCAGCATAGCGTTTTTAATTTGTGTCTGCAAAATAACCAATAGCCAATGCAAAATTTGTTTGGGGTCGTGTTTAATCCATTGGATCCCAACGGATACGGGATCTGTTTTTTTTGTTTTAAGTGCGTCCAAGTCTTCGGTAATCTGCACTTTTAATGCGATGGCATCTGGTGTAATAGGGGTATGGATACTTTCCTGATCTTTTCCACGGCACCGTATCCAATAACAACGACTGCGTATGGTCGCCGGAATAAATGATGGCCTATCGGTGACTAATATAAATAATGCATCGGGAGACGACTCTTCCAGGGTTTTTAGCAATGCATTGGCGGCATGAATATTTAACGAATGCGCCGGTGATATAATTGCCACTTGTTTGCTCGCAATCTGGGGTTTTCCACTCGCCCATTCTATTAATTCACGAATTTGATCGATTTTAATCCATTGCGACTTTGGTTCGGGCATTATGAATTGAAAGTCCGTATGGGTTTTAGAGTCAAAAAGGATCCCGCTGCGATCGGAATTCTCAGATAAAATTTTTCTGGCATACTGCAATGCAAGCGCCTCTGGATTTTGCCCTTCAGATCCGCTTTCTCCCACCAACAATAGACGGCCTGTTGTTGGCCATTTGTTAAAATCTGTGTTAAACGCCCTCACTTTTTATTCTCCCTCTCCCTCTGGGAGAGGGTTGGGGTGAGGGTCAGGGTGAGGGTCAGGGTGAGGGTCAGGGTGAGGGCTAACAACACAGTTTGTCCTTCATCGATTGTTTTTGATGCGTCGATAATTTTATGTCGCACGGGGTCTTGATCTGCTCTTGCTTTATAGGCTAAACGCACGCGTTCGAAAAAATCCAATTTTTCTTGTTCAAATCTATCTTGAACACCACCACGCTCTTTAATACGACTAAGCCCTACCTCTATGGGCGCATCAAAGAGTAAGGTTAAATCTGGCTTAAAATTCCCTAAGACTAATTTTTCAAGCTTTGCAATTAAATCGGTTTCTACTCCTCGCCCGCCCCCTTGATACGCATACGTTGCATCGACAAACCGATCGCAAAGCACCCAGTGGCCGCTTTCTAGTGCAGGGCGAATGACAGTATCAACATGCTGAGCTCTTACAGCAAACATCAGCAATAATTCCGTTAAAGGTGCTACGCGTTCGTGTCGATGTGCCAATAAAATATCGCGAATTTCTTCGCCCATGGGGGTTCCACCGGGTTCTCGGGTAGTCAGCACTGAAATACCTGCACGCTGTAATTGTTCGGCCATCCATTTTAAATGTGTGGTTTTTCCAACGCCTTCTATGCCCTCAAATGTAATAAACATTAAGGTGTACTCTTTGTATTGTTTGTTGAATTTAGTGTTGTGTTGACAAGCCCCTTTCGATATTCCGCCACAGCAGAATTATGATCGGTCAGATTTTCCGTAAAAATATGTCCTTTACCATCGGGTTTTGCAACAAAATAAAGTGATTCACCTGCTTTGGGATCTAAAGCCGCTTCAAGCGCTTTTGCACTGGGCAGCGCGATAGGCGTTGGCGGTAACCCGGCTTTTAGGTAGGTGTTATAAGGGTTTTGATGGGTTAGCATCTCTTTGGTGATATTGCTATTATACTTTGTGCCCTCATACGTTTTGCCGGCACCATAAATAACCGTTGGATCAGCTTGTAAAGGCATATTTTTTGCTAAGCGTCTCGTGTAAACACCCGCAATATCACGATACTCATCAACAACGCTCGATTCTTTTTCAATGATAGAGGCTAAAATTAATGCATCGTAGGGAGATTTTAATATTGAATCCGTTTTTTTTGCATTCCAGAGCAATGATAGTTTTGCCTGTAAATCGCGATAAGATCGCTGCAATATTGCAATATCTGTCGTCCCCGCAGGATAATAATAAGTCTCTGGAAAAAATCGACCTTCTGGGTGTTCTGTTGCATGCCCCAATTTTGCCATAATCTCCACAGGACTTAATCCGGTTAACGAGTGCTGAATTTTTGAAGATCCTGCAATTTCTAACATTAAGCGTTCGAAGGTCCAACCGGGAACTATCGTTAAAGCATATTGAATCACTTTGCCATCACGCAATTGATTAATCAAATCAACGGGGGTACTGCCGGGTTTAATGAGATATTCGCCTGCTTTTAATGTGTGCCAACTGTCGTGCAAAAACACCGCTAACAAAAACGCATTTGATGATTGTAAAACGCCGGCTTCAACTAAATTGTTTACGATTTTATAAACAGGGGTGCCCATGGGCACAACAAATATAGTGCCTTCCGGCGAATGAGGGTCGATAGTTAAAGGTCTGCGTAAAAAATTGTGATATTGATAGCCTAAAGTCGCAGCGAAGATGCTGAGGACGCTCATAGAAAAGACGAGAAATTTAAAAAGTTTTTTCATGAAAGTTCATGACCTTTATATTAAATTAATATGCATGGCTAACGGCCATTATACACCTTTTTCTAGCTTAAAATCCCCCCTCGACCTGCGCACTGCGCAGGCCTCTCTCTTTTTTCAACACCTTTTATAAGTTATTTGACTTCCAATAACAAGAATGTTAGGATGCTTAAATGCGTTTAACGGAAAAAGAAACAAAGTCTATTTGTGAAGCATTCCTGAGTCATTTCAGTAAAAATGATCATCTATGGTTGTTCGGCTCACGTGTGGATGATGCAAAAAAAGGTGGTGATATCGATTTCTACGTTGAAACCGAAGAAAAAGATCCTCGCATTGCCCTCGAGAAAAAATTGTCCTTTTTGAATGATTTATGGTCATCTTTAGGGGAACAGAAAATTGATGTTGTTTTAAATTTGACTCATGATAATTTCAATCTACCCATTTATCAACAAGCAAAATTGCAAGGAATTCTTTTGATATGAAAGCGTTACAACCGCTTCTTGAAATTGCCGATCTTCATGCAAATAGAATTTTGATTGCAATAGATTATATAAAAACTAAAACTCCAGTGACAGCGCAAAAAATTAATCATTTAACACCCGAGGAGTTATCATTTTTTGAATTGTATGCTTCTCGATTTTCAAAACTCCAAGATTTTATGGGCTCGAACTTATTTACTGCGCTGCTTGAAAATGTAGGCGAACAGACTGAAACACTTACTTTTATAGATAAATTGAATAAACTTGAAAAATTAGAGATTATCAAAAGTTCAGATGAATGGAAAAAAATGAGGAACATCAGAAATATTCTTTCACATGAATATCCTGATCGGCCAGAAATAACAGCCGAGATCTTTAATACGGCCTTTTCCTATGGGCCTATGCTTTTAGAGTGTCTCCAAAAAATGAAGGTGTTTTTGAAATCACGTGACCTGATCTAACAGATCGAGGGGATTTTAAACTAAATTTTCTGAAATACTAACGTACCGTTTGTGCCACCAAAACCAAAAGAATTGGATAACGCAAAATCAATTTTCATCTTTCTTGCAATATTAGGCACGTAATCGAGATCGCAGCCTTCATCTGGATTTTCTAAATTAATGGTCGGTGGTGCAATTTGATCGCGAATGGCTAATACCGTAAAAATAGCTTCTACTGCACCGGCAGCACCCAACAAATGGCCTGTCATAGACTTGGTCGAACTGATCGCCACTTTTTTAGCAGCGTCCCCTAATACTGTTTTCATGGCAAGAGTTTCTTCTTTATCACCCACCTCCGTTGAAGTTGCATGGGCATTAATATAGTGTATTTGTTCCGGATTTAATTTTGCATCGTGTAATGCATTTTGCATGGCAGCAACGGCACCTGCGCCGCCTTCAGAAGGCCGCGTAATGTGAAATGCGTCGCCACTCATCCCAAAACCTGTCAATTCTGCGAGAATAACGGCGCCCCGTTTTTTTGCATGTTCGTATTCTTCTAATACCAAAACGCCCGCGCCATCGCCGAGTACAAATCCATCTCTATCGCGATCCCATGGGCGACTTGCTCTTTCCGGCGCATCGTTGCGTGTTGATAACGAACGCGCGGCTGCAAAACCGCCAAGTCCCAAGGGTGTGCTAGCGCATTCTGCACCACCCGCCAGCATCACATCGGCATCGCCGTATGCAATAAAACGTGCAGCTAAGCCGATACTGTGTGTGCCGGTTGTACAAGCCGTTGCAACCGCTATGTTGGGACCTTTAAATCCATAATTGATAGAAACATGTCCAGAGATCATATTAATGATGGAGCCCGGAATAAAGAAAGGTGACATTCTCTTCGGACCCGAATTCAATAATAAATGGTGATTCGCTTCTATGGTTCCAAGCCCGCCAATCCCCGATCCAATCGAAACCCCAACACGATCTTTGTTTAATGCGTCAAAACTTTCTAAGCCGGAATTGCGCACCGCTTCTGCCGCTGCCGCAACCCCGTATTGTATGAAGGTATCGCATTTTCGTGCTTCTTTCGTCGACATAAATTGAGAAACATCAAAATCCATCACAGTACCCGCAAATTGTGTACTGAATGCCGATGTATCGAAGGCTTCGATCGAACGAATACCACTTTTGCCGGCTAACAGCGATTTCCAAGCAAACTCAATTTGGTTGCCGATGGGGGAAATTATCCCCATCCCTGTCACTACAACTCGACGTTTAGACACGATGATAATCCCCTGTTACTTTGTTTCGACTGCGGCACGCGCATGTACATAATCAATGGCATCTTTTACTGTGAGTAGTTTTTGAGCATCTTCGTCTGGAATTTCTGTATCGAAAGCCTCTTCCAATGCCATAACCAATTCTACTGTATCCAGTGAATCAGCACCCAGATCTTCAACAAATGAAGCTTCAGGGATAACTTTTTCTTGGTCGACACCCAAATTTTCCGCGATAATATCTTTAACGCGATCTTCGACTTTATTACTCATTCAAAACTCCTTAACGTTAAACTAACACATATACATCCCGCCATTTACATGCAGAGTTTCCCCTGTTATGTATCCGGCATGAGATGAAACCAAAAATGCAACAACATGAGCAATATCTTCTGGTTGCCCCATGCGATTTAATGGAATTTGTTCAATCAATTTTGCATGTTGTTCTTCTGTTAGCATGCGTGTCATATCGGTATCGATAAAACCGGGTGCGACAACATTGACTGTAATATTTCTAGAACCCACTTCTCGTGCTAACGATTTGCTTAAGCCAATAATACCTGCTTTAGAAGCCGCGTAATTCGTTTGGCCGGGATTACCCGTTACACCGACAACCGAACTGATGTTTACGACACGACCAAAGCGTTGTTTAATCATCGTTCGTATGCAGGCATGAATTAAACGATAGGTACCTGTTAAATTGGTATCAATGACTTTAGACCATTCTTCAATATTCATGCGTAAAAAAAGATTATCAGATGTGATCCCTGCATTATTCACTAAAATAGCGGGCATCCCAACGGTCTCGCTTAATAATGCCATGGTAGATTCAATGCTAGCAGGGATACCAATATCCATGGCGATCCCCTTGCCTTTAACTTTGGCTTCTTCTAAATATTGTGTAATGTTTTCTGCGCCTTGTTCCGTTGTTGAACTGCCGATAATCGTGAGTGAGGGATCTTGTCCTAATCGCAAGGCGATCGCCTTGCCAATACCGCGACTGGCACCTGTGACTAAGGCAACGCGTTCAGCTACGGACATCAGGATTCTCCCTTCGATTTCGATAAAGATAACGACAGAGATTCGGTCACGAGGGTTGTATCAATGCGTTTATTAAGGCCCGATAATACCGCACCTGGACCGCATTCATAAATTGTTTCTACACCCTTTAACGCCATCAATTGGATTGTCTCCACCCATCGGACAGGTTTATAAAGTTGTTCAACCAATATTTGACGAATTTCGTCTACGGATTCGTGTACCGCAACATCGACGTTATGTATAACAGGAATGCGAGGCAATTTAAATGGGATTTCTGCTAGGGTTGCTTGTAGGTGAACAGCGGCAGGTTTCATCAGAACGCAGTGAGCTGCCACACTCACAGGCAACAGAAGTGCGCGTTTTGCACCTGTTGTTTTTGCGCGTTCTATCGCGTGTAAAACGGCGGTTTTATGGCCGGAGATAACCACCTGCCCGATTGTATTATAATTTGCAGGGGCAACAATTTCGGTTGTCGTTGTCGTTTCTTCACAAATAGTCCTAACGGCATCATTATCTAGACCCAAAATAGCCGCCATAGCGCCCTCGCCTCCTTTAACGGCTTCTTGCATAAGGCGACCTCGAAGCGCGACCAGGCGAACGGCATCCTCGAAGCTTAATGCCTCGCTGCATACCAAAGCTGTATATTCACCTAGGCTATGCCCCGCTAAAAATGCGATAGGGCTCTGACCCCGTAGTGCCCGTATGAGTCGCCACATGGCGACCCCAGCGGTCAATAAGGCGGGTTGTGTATATTCGGTCTGATTTAGTTTTTCGACAGGACCCTGGGCGCTTAAAGCCCATAAGTCGTAGCCCAGGACCTCTGATGCCTCTTTAAAGGTTTCTTGGATAATTGGGTGCTGCAAAGCGATGTTTTCTAACATGCCAACAGACTGGGATCCTTGCCCTGGAAATACAAAGGCGGTTTTTTTTATCATACGATTAATGATTGCTCTTAGCAGCAATCTAAAGGTAACTCTCCTCTATCTACGAGTGAGGGATGGTATAGGGTTCTTTTTTCGGTGTCAACGGTGACCGTAGCAAATGGGCACACGTGTTTACAGTTTCACCTATTCTCAATCTCAAGTTGTCCTGGATCCCTGAATTTGGTTCTTAAAAGTTGGTTATTTATATAGTTAACCTAAATTTTGCTCTGAATAATTACGAAACTTTTAGATATTTAGAGTGTCTCACTTAATAAGCAAGAAGGCTTGAATGAAGGAATGTGTATATGAGCGCAACAACAGAAGACACGATAGACACGATAGCTAAATTAAAAGAAGAAATAGAAAGTCTGAAGGGAGGAGATTTTGCTACTTTATTAGAAAAAATAAAGGTTGCAGGAGATGCATACAATCCCACAAAAATTAAATCGGGAAAGGCTGTAGCTGAATATGAACAAGCGCTAGCGAAAAAAGACTTTGAATTAATAGATGCAACAAGCAATCAATATCGCGAAGCGTTAGAAGATGAAAAAAAAACAATAATTTCTATTTTAGAGACACCCATATTAACATTTTTTGAGCCTCAAAAATTACAACAAGAATTACAAAGTAAAGAGACTGCCGCTCAATCGCTTTCTACTGCCGCAAGCATAGAGTTGCTTAAAAAGTTATTTGCCACGGGTCAGGCAATGCAAAAAATACAAGAAATGCGCTCCACCCTGTCTCCTAATGAAACCCCGAACAACAATCCTACACTTTTTAGTCATCCATTAGCGTCATCAAAAGAATCTACATCACACAACAAAGAGTTGGATAAAGCAGCAAAGCCTGAACATAAACCGCCGCGTTAGCCCTAACCCGCCATCAATACCGAATCAACGCGCTGCCCCAGGTTAATCCGCCGCCAAAGGCCTCTAGCAACAGATGCTGCCCACGGATAATCTTACCGCTGCGAATCCCTTCATCTAAGGCCAAAGGCACAGAGGCTGCAGAAGTGTTGCCTTGGTTGGCGACTGTCAGAATAACCTTTTCCATGGGTAATCCCAATTTATCTGCTGTGGCTTTAATAATGCGAATATTGGCTTGATGTGGCACTAACCAATCCAGATCCGCAACCGATAACTGATGTGCTGCAAGCATATTTGTCGCAATTTCACCTAAGCGCCTAACCGCCTGTTTAAATACAGCGCCACCTTCCATTTTAATACAAGCGCCCTCAAGATTATCCAACGACAAAATGTCTTTTTGATTGCCATCGGCGCTAATATGCGTACCTAAAATACCGGGCGTTTCTGAGACTTCAAATAACGCAGCGCCTGCCCCATCGCCAAATAAAACGCAGGTTCTTCTATCTTGCCAATCCAGTACCCGCGACATGACCTCCGTGCCGATTAATAAAGGTCGTTTTGCCATGCCAGAGCGCACAAACTGATCAACCACACTTAAGCCATACATAAAACCACTGCAAGCAGCACTGATGTCAAACGCTGGGCAGTTTGGGATCCCTAATGCTTTTTGAATTAAACAGGCAGTCGATGGAAAAAATTTATCGGGCGTACAGGTCGCAACAACGATCATATCAACATCTTCAGGTCGCACACCGGCTGTCTCTAAAGCTTCTTTTGCAGCGCTTGCCCCCATCATCGTTGTTGTTTCCGCGCTAGACGCAATATGTCGACTTTCGATGCCTGTTCTATCGACGATCCATTCATGCGATGTCTCTACGGTTTTCGAAAGTTCTGTATTAGAAAGCGTCGCTTTGGGTAAGTAAGACCCTGTTGAAACTAATCGCGTATAATTCATGCGGTTTCCATATGCCCGAGCTGAACAGCCAATTGTTTTTGAATTTTTTCAGGGATATTTTTTTCGACTTCTAACATCGCTACGCGAATAGCCATACCAAATGCTTTTTGTTCTGCATTGCCATGGCTTTTAATAACAATGCCTTTTAACCCTAATAAACTAGCACCATTGTATTGACTCGGATCTAACCGCTTCGTTAATGCGCGCAAAACCGGTGAAGCGATAAGTCCTGCAAAACGCCCATACGTCGTTCGCATAAATTCTTCTTTTGCCATTTTCAAAACCATTTTTGCAAGCCCTTCGCTTGCTTTTAGCGCAACATTACCCACAAATCCGTCACACACCACAACATCTGCCGTACCTTTGTAGATATCATCGCCTTCTACAAAACCAATATAATTAATATCACGTTGATTATTCGTTAATAATGCTGCGGCTTTTTTGACTTGTTCGCTGCCCTTAATGGCTTCGGAACCGACATTGAGTAAACCCACCGTGGGGTTTAAATTGTTATCGATAGCACGCGCTAAAACAGAACCCATAACAGCGAATTGAAATAAATCTTCTGGTAAACAATTGACATTTGCCCCCAAATCTAGCATATGCACATGGCCTTTCATGCTGGGTAGTGAATAAATAATCGCGGGCCTATCGACACCGGGCAGCATTTTTAGCACAAAGCGAGCCGTTGCCATTAATGCACCGGTATTCCCGGCGCTGACACAGGCTTCTGCCACACCTTCTTTCACCAAATTAATCGCAACGCGTAAAGAAGAATCACGCTTATGTCGAAGCGCTTCTGCAGGCGAATCGCCCATATTAACCACTTGAGAGGCTTCACGGATCTGTAAGCGCGAATGATTAAAACCACCATAGGCACGTAGCTCCGCTTCCAATAAATCTCGGTTTCCGACCAAAATTAATTGCAAGTTTGGGTAGGCGGTCAGAGCGTCCACTGCTGCAGGTACAATCACGCGGGGCCCATGGTCGCCTCCCATTGCATCCAATGCAATGCAGATTGAGGCCATGTTTTTTTATCCTGTTGCTTCAGTGTTAGCGTTTAGCTCATCTTCGTTAACAGATTTTTTAACACGCGGAACCACAATTTGACGCCCTTTGTAGTAACCTTTAGGCGATATATGATGGCGTTTGTGTACTTCTCCAGACTCTACTTCTATCGATAAAGTAGATGCAGACAATTTATCGTGTGATCGACGCATACCGCGTGTAGAACGTGATCGGCGGCTTTTTTGAACGGCCATGGTATTCTTACCTCATATGATAGAAATTGCGAAATTGACAAGTGCCTGATGTTACTGGATTGATGCGCTTAATGTCAATCTGCACCTGAATATGACGCCACTAAATAAGTTAGTTAGATTTTAAAACAAAAAAGAGCGGACACAGAGGTCCGCCCCTACAGGTGATTCGTTATCCAAAGTCTTCAAAAAACCCCTGAAATCATTCTGCAATAATCGCATTTTTCGTGGTTTGACTATCTGAATGGATGGTTTTATGTAGGGGCGGACCTCTGTGTCCGCCCTCGTAATCCCCTGGATTTTCAATATAATTCCTTGTATTATTGGCGCTAAATTGAACTTCTAAAGGTAAAACACATTTTATGGCACATCCAACGCGACGCCTTATCCTACAATGGACTAAACGCATTACACCGATGATCCAGCATCTGGGGTTTGTGCTCGAAGACAAACAACCGATCCCCTTTAAGGCGGGACAATTTATCACCCTGAATATTGAAGGCCCTACCAAAGTTTTGCATCGAAGCTATAGCATCGCGAATGCGCCAGGTGATGATACACTCGAACTCGCCTGTGCCTATGTTGAAGGCGGAGTCGCGACGACATTGTTATTTGGGCTACAACCTGGCGACGCGGTCTCCGCCAGCGGTCCTTTTGGGCTGTTTACACTTAAAGAAGAACGCCCGATACGTTATGTCTTAATTGGCACAGGTACGGGAGTAGCACCTTATCGCTCGATGTTAAAAGAGATCCAAGATCGTTTCGAAAATACGCATCCAGAACTGAATGTTGCATTGGTTTTAGGCGTTAGAAATCCAACGGAATTATTGTTTGGTGAAGAATTCGCACAATTTGAAAAGCAACAGCCACGGTTTAAATTTTATGCCTGCTATAGCCAAGTAGGGGCGGACCGAGGTAATCGCCCTTCAGAAAACCCAGCGTCTTTTGAGCGTTTAGGACGTGTACAAGTTGTGTTTGACGAACTCGCTTTAAATCCCGAAAACGACATCATCTATCTTTGCGGAAATCCGAACATGATAGACGAAAATTTCACCTTGTTAACAGAAATGGGCTTTGATAAAAAAGCCGTTCGTCGAGAAAAATACGCTTTTTCGCATTAAGCAGAAGCTTTGGGACCTGCTTTTTTTAGTTCAGGGTGATTCGTATCGAAATTCTGGTAAAGTTCCAGGGCTTTTTGACACTCTCTTTTTTCGCTTTCTTTTAACTGCGCTAAGACCTTGCCACTAAGTATCGGCTTTATTGGAGGATCCTCATTTAACGCCGTAATCAGCTTAGCCGTAACTTCTGCGCTTGGAGATTTGCCAATAGCACATTCCGTTTGGCCTAAAACTTTTGCTGTAATTTTGTAATTTGCTACGAGTACCTCAACCTTGACTTTCGGGTCTTTAGACGATACTGTCACTTCGGTATCTTTGTTTTCAATGTCAATTTTTGTGTTTTCTAATGTTATCTTTTTATCACCGTCGTGAGACGTCATTCTCTCGACAGGATTTTTTGCTTTAACCTCAGCTTTAATCTTGTTCCACTTTTCACGTGTAACCACAACTGTTTTATTACCCAAAGAAGACGCGGGTTCTGCTAAGTTTTCCTTGTGCGCCGTATAGGCATGGAGAGGCATAGGGTCTGAAGCTGGCTCTTGTGATCCTCCACCAGTTTGCTGCTGATCCTTCATGGCTTGAGTAAGGTTATCTAATGTAGCACTCTGGGTCATCGGGGGCTGTGTCTCAACTTTAGGCGGCGTTACTACCCTCGGTTTTTTAGCCTCTTCCTCGGGGTTAGCTCCCTTAGGGTTTTCTGCGTCAGCGGGTTCTTCCGGCTTTTTAGGATCTACAACCTTAGGCTTTTCCTCAACGTGAGGTTCTGCTTCGACCTTTTTAGGTGGTTCTTCTTTTTTAGGTACTTCTTCAGTTTTTTTATCAACATTAGGTGTAGTCGGCTCAGCAGTTGCTGTGGTTGTCGTAGTAGCAGCTGTTGTTGAAGCCCGTGGTGTCGTTACTGGCGAAGGGGGTGTTGTGGTAGCTGCCGTAGCGGTTTTCTCTGCTGCTACATTTTCTATTATAGACTTTTGTATAGCAGCTATAGCACTAGGACTTTTTGGCAGCATTTGACTCATATTGAAAGCGTTCCTTAGTATCTCTGGTGCTGCTGTGGCTATAACATCTGGTGATATTCCCATCTTAGCTAATTCTACAGCTGGATCTAGCTTGGTTGCAGCTGTTTCTGCAGCGGTTGGCGTAGTAGCAGCTGTCGCTGCAGGTTCTGGCGCGGCGGCGGCACCATCTGTCGTTGGTTTAATTGCTTTAATGTTCTCTTCAACAGCTTTCTGTGCCTTAGTAATTTTTTCTACAACCTCGGGTGGTAATACTACACCAGGTTTAGCGGTTGGGGCTTCTGCAACTACCTTCTGCACAGCTACTTGCAATTTTTCAGCTGCTGTGATCTCTGCTTCCGTAAATTTTGTGGTAAAGCTAGCGTCGAGTAGCTCTGCATCTTTTTTCGCAGTAATTAAAGAGTTCTTTACAGCCTCCGTCAACGCCTTAGTTGCTGCAGCTTTGTTTGTTTCTTCCGGCTCTAGATTTTCTAAACCAAAAGCCTTCAATTGATTCGCTCTTTCTGCTTTTTTTTCTGGTGTATGGTTTTCTGCACTTTCCGTATCTTTTTTTACACTGCTTGCCTCTGTTTTTTCTTTTGTATAAAATACTTGTAGAGACTGTTTTTTTTGGTCAGGCAATTTTTCGTAAAAATTCGCTACTCCTTGCTTTATGTCGTTAGTAGAAATGTTAAACTGCTTTATTGTTTCTTCCAAGTCCTCTGAGGTTCCTTTGGCCTTAGCTAGCGCAGTTGCCCTCTGTAGCTTAGCCGCTGTATCTGCTTCCTTATCTTTCTTGTCAACTCGGTTGAGGTTTGCTATAGCTACCTCTATAATTGTACGCATCATATCATCTGCTTTTTCTTTTCCCAATTCCTTTTTAAACGCCTTATAAAATTCAGATTTGTTCCCTATCATATTTGCGAGTTCGCCTTTAATGATCATTGCCTGCCTTCCCGCCATGATATCGGCTGCAGAGGCAGACGGTTTTGGAGGGCTAGCACTAGTGGGTTCTGTGCCTGGCGCTTTACTTGCGGAGCTTTTTGCTCCTTCAGCAGTAATAGTAGGAGGCCTCCAGCCACCAGGAGCACTTGGCCCACCTGGAGGAGATCCAGGAGGTCCACCGAGAGGGGGTTCTGGAGGTCCACCGAGAGGAGGTTCTGGAGGTCCACCGAGAGGAGGTTCAGGAGATGCAGGAGGTTCATTAGAACCGCCAACAGGTGTCTCTGTTGGGATTTCTTGTGGCGTAACCGCCTCTATCAACTTTTCTAACGATTTTTGTGTATTACTAATGTTTTCGCCTAGTGGGGATTTTTCAATTTGCTTTTTTTGGTCTTCCAATTTTTTAATCATTTCATCTTGTTGTTTTTTTAGATTTTTTTGTTCTTGTATCAACTCTGGGGTACAAGACTTGGCTTTTTTTATTTTCTCTATGGTGTCTTTATTAGTTTTGTGCAGCTCTTTTGCTTTCTCTTTCGCAGTTTCTAATAACGCTTCCGCCGCCGTTTTCGCGTCTTCTAACGCCTTCTTTTCTAACTTTTTCTGTGCATCTTGCTGTATTTTTAATGCTGTCTCTTGCTTCTCAGCCTGCTCTTCCCTCTTCCTGCGCTCTCTATCCAGAGTCCTTTGTGTTTTCCGCGCATCCCGAGCTTTCTCACGCTTCTCAACTTCAGGGTCATCCCCCCAGTCATCACTCTGTTTAAGCCTATCTTCCTCTTCCTCTTTTTGATCCTCTTCTTCAATCTCCTTATCTTTCTGTTCAGCCTTATCTCTCTCTATCTGGGCAGCTGATTTTGGTTCGTCTTTTGCTGGTGGCCTATTTGTAGCAGTGCCCTTTTTTGGAAGTATGCCTTGCTGTTGCAACGCCAGCTCTTCTGCCATAGTCATGGGTTTGCTTGAAATATCACTAGCACCCTTTGCATCCTTTGTATCCTTCTTTTCCGATGCACTTTTCGTTTCTGGGCTAGCTTCTGGTGAGGAGCCTTCTTTTGCTGCTTTTGCTGCTTTGGCTGCTGCTACGTTTGCTGCCATTTGTTCCTTAAAACTCAGCTTGGGTTTGGAATCAACAGAAGGTGGACCACCAGGAGGGCCAGGAGGTCCAGAAGGTTCATCAGGAGGTTCGGGAGCTTCTGGAGCTTCTGGAGCCCCCCCACCAGAGGCAGCAGGCGTTTCTGGTCCTGGCTCAGCAGTACCCTTCGTTTGTGCTATAAACTTATCTACAGCCCCAGTGTCTACATTGCTAACTTTCTTTAATTCTTCATCAATGTCTTTTTTCAATTTTGCAATTGTATCAACATTTGTTTTCTCTGTTGTAATATGAAGCTTGTCATATTCTTCCTGTAATGCTTGTTCATCCGACCCTTCCCATTCTTTATTTAATAATCCTTGCAAGGGTGTTTGAACCATCTTTTCGTATTTTGTTAATGCTGCTGCTCCATTAATTTCTATTAATTTATTAATGACTTCATCTATGTTTATATTGTTATCTTTTTTTATTTCATCTATGTATGCATCTACCCTTAGCTCTTTTATTGTGGCTTCTATTTTCTTTATATTTGTTGTATCGAGGTCACTTAATTTACTCTTCCCTCGTATTGTTTTCTTAAATTTTTCTAATTCAGCTATGCCTCCTCCTTCTGATATTAGCACCCTAATTTTAAAATCTGTCTCCATACCTGTTATTTCATGAATATGCTCTGCTAATCCAGTAAGGCCACCTGCCTTCAACATTGCTGAAACTGCAGCTGGTCCTGTGACCGTTCGTGTCTTTATTTTTTCTAGAACATCCTGAAGCTCCTTATTGACACTCATACATACACCTCATTATTAATGCGACTACATTAAATATGACCGAGGCTTTTAGAATAAGTTCACTCCCATTACCAAATGAATCAATGTTGTTTTATGCGTGTATAGCAACCCATGGTCAATTTTCTATCGATTGGTTGTAATGATTTGATATTGACTTAATTTTTGTATTATTTTTATTTTTTACCGATGGTTTTAAAGCCCGCAACCAAAATGATTGCCACACCCACGATAAAAGAGATCCAGGTATTTTTGCGAAATAGGTTCCTCGGGCTTCCATTCCCAGCGGGCTCCCAGTTCTTCTTCTAATGCTGCTAATCTTTTTCTATCTGCTTCTTCAGCGCTGGGATCATTAAATTTTGACATATCAGCAATACTACTATTCACACAAGGCTGGCACTCCAAACTTCTATGCCGCAGCGGTGTAAAGCCTGCCCGCGATAAAAGCCCATCGCGTTCGGAATCACTTAGGGCAAGCATGGGGTGCCAAACGGTTCTATCACCATGAAACTGACAAGGCTCTATCCATTCGGAAAGATCGGCATGCGCCAGCGCCGCTGCCGCTCTTTTAGCAATTAAAATAATGCCATGACCAGCAGGATCGACTGTCTCCAGCCAATCGACAAAAGGCAAACCTTTAAGCAACGCCGAACACCATTGGAATTTGGAAGAGGGAAATTCACCGCGCCCAATTACCGCATCGGCAAAACTTATGGGGGAGACGATCTGTAAGGTCTTAAAACCACAGGCTTTTGCATGTTGTTCGCCCTGTTGAATGCGTGCTTGCCAAGCTGCCGCTGCCCAGCCCGTATCAACATAAACAACGATAGCCGAAAGCCCTGCTTCAAAAGCCCATTGAACTAAAGCAATGGATTCGTCACCATACTGAGAACGAATGTAGAGAGGACGCGTCTTCACATTGTTTCGAGCCAATAGACAACAACGCTGACGACTAAGGCAATTAACACAACAGCGGCTATACCATCTACGGCATCATCGGATAAATTAGATTGCATCTGGATTGTCTCTTAATTGGTTGATCCGCTGGTATTTAGATTCTTCGGCTTTTTGAGAAGCGGAACGCACTTCTGCTTTTTCATCAAATGCTTGCAAAAACTCATCTATTTCACTGACGTAGTTTTTGAATAACGGTTTTTTTCGCCAAAATATCATAAAATCCTCCGGCCCTTGTATTTAACAATACGGATCTGCTCCCGTAGTATGGTCTGTTGCATCTCGAATTTCTACAATTTCAGGAAATTTTTCTTTAAGGGTTTTCTCGATGCCATGTTTTAGGGTAACACCCGCCATCCCACATCCATGACAACCACCACCAAATTGCAATACGACAATTGCCCCACTTTGATCTTCAATAATCTCAACAAGAGTAACCTTTCCACCATGCCCTGCCAAATTGGGGTTAATTTCGGAATCGATTACAAATTGGATCCGTTCAGTCAACGTGCTGCTCAACGCCGGTTCTCGGCCCTTTAAAAAAGGGGCTTTAACCGACAAATGCCCTTCTAAAGCATCTTCAACAAAATCAATACGCGCATCTGTTAGTGAATCCTGAGAATCCGCGTCTATAAATAATTTAAAAGAATCGAAGGGTAATGCAAAATCCGTTGACACTTCTTCTCCTGGTGGGCAATACGTAACGGATACATCAGCGTGAATAGTGCCCGGATTTGCCACAAACACGCGTAGGTTCATGCCTGCGATTTCTTCTTTTTGTAATAAATTCGAGAAATGCTTTTGAGCGGCTTCAGTAACAACCATGGATGAACTCCCCCTAGTATAGTTTGGTTATCTGAATTATTGTATCAAACAAACCGGGCTTTTCACAACTAAGGCAATTAATTTACAACCCCTATGCAGAAAATTAAAAAAAAACCACAAGATGTAGTTGCCAATAGAAAAGTTCTAGTATATGCTTTTGTCTTGGATAAGCCTTCTTATGGATTAGAAGGCGAGTATCACAAGCTAGGGAGGAATTTCATGTGAGTATCGAACCAATAGCAAAGCAACTTCAAGCTATTCAGCTTGGATATGATGGCCTGAAGAGTCCTAGCCCTTCATTTAGCACTCCTAACCCCGCACCCATGCAATTTACAACCCCAAAACCAAGGCCAATGGTTTCTATTGAAAAACCACCCGAAAAAAATAATGCCATTGAACAGACCATGTTAAAATACATCTTAGAGAAGTATGGTAAGCAAGGTGAAAATATCTTATCACAGAGAGAAGAAAACCTACTGCCACTCTATATTGAAGGCTATCTTTTAAAGCAAAATTTTACAGATCCCAACGGTGAATTTCACACTATTCTTCAGCTCGTACACGAAGCCGGTGAAAGAGTCTTGGATAGCCGTTTATCCTGTTCAGCAATGCGTTCTTTCAGATAATCCTGTAATAAGCAGATTTGCCGTATGATTAAATTCGGATCTCTAAAGGCGTATCCCAATACAAAGATACCCTCCAGCCTATATATCAAATCTAAACTTAAATCGGGAGCTTCTTTTATAAACCCTAGAGCATAAAATTGTGCTTCCACCCAAAGCAGACGATCCATGATGAGCTTTGCAGATAAATTGGCCAGTACCCCTCCCTCTTTCCCGAACTCTTGGCACAAGGTGCCTATCTCTGAACCCTGAAGCGCAATTAATTTTGCGTCCTGTTTAGCGTGTTCCAAAAAGTCATGCAATCGGTTTTTGGGAGCAACTTCTTTATCTAATTGTTGAAAAAGCTTTTGCTGCAAAAGTGTAATGGATTCCAACACAGCGATTCCAATATCATTTTTTGTTTTGAAATAATAATAAATATTGCCCAAGGGCAAATCAATCTCAAGCGCTATATCAGAGAGTGTTGTAATGTTAAAGCCTTGTTGATAAATTAATTTTTTAGCTGTGTCTATTAACCGATTACGTTTAGCAGAATTCTTAGCCATATTCTTTTGTTCCTATGCTTCCATGGTTTTTTAGGAAATAAAACGGATGTCCTTATCATCTAGGTAAGCGCACCACCGTTTTTTCATTCTACCTTTATTAATTAAAATTCTCTATGAATGTCAACCTTAAAAATTAAAAAACCTGAAAAAATCATCAGAAAATAAGTATTATATAACTTATTTCCGGGGAATAATCGTAATGCAGAATAACTAAAAAAAGTAGGACGTCTAAAAAAGTTCGTTTTTACAATATACGTCAGTAATGAGTACAGTTGTCTCATTACGATTTCAAACGATAAGAAGCCTTTTTGTAAAGGAAACAATCCGCGGTATGATCATTAATCATTCCGACTGCCTGCATAAAAGCGTAACAAATCGTGCTTCCTACAAACTTAAAACCACGTTTTTTTAGGTCTTTTGATAGCTGATCGGAAATAGCACTGGTACTGGGTAATTGCGCAATATTTCGCCATCGATTTTGTATAGGGCTTCCATTAACAAATCCCCAAATGTATTCTGAAAAACTAGAAAATTCTTGCTTGACTTCTAAAAAAGATTTTGCATTTGTAATCACAGATGCGATCTTTAATTTGTTTCGAACAATCCCTTCATTCATCAGCAATTGATCAATCTTTTGTTGATCATATTTCACAATTTTCTTAGCATTAAAATTATCAAAACTTTTTCGGTAATTATCGCGTTTCTTTAAAATCGTTAACCAGCTTAATCCCGCTTGCATACCCTCCAATACGAGAAATTCAAATAATAAACGATCATCATAAATAGGCACACCCCATTCTAAATCGTGATAACTTATATAAAGAGGATCATCAGTAACCCAAGCACAACGTTTTTTGACTTTGGGTTTTATTGTTGGCATATCTATTTCCTATTTAAGAAAGGGGTCTAAGAAAGATGGGAAGGAATCTTGATGGTGCGCCCGGAGAGATTCGAACTCCCGACACCTTGGTTCGAAGCCAAGTACTCTATCCAACTGAGCTACGGGCGCACAGACCCAAGGATATTCTCACAGAAGAGGCAATGGGGTCAATGGAAAACCCCATTATTCAATATATTAACGCGCCCCTTTCTGTATCAAACCTGCATTCAATGACAAAGCTTGTCCAACCGAAGCGCCTATGCGTCGTGACAGTTTATCCAACAAGGTAGGATTCGGCGTGTAATCCACTAAATTTTCAAATTTGATCAGTTCTTTGGCAATAAATTGGGCGTCTCCAAAGCCATCGATTAAACCCAAGCTGAGTGCCTGTTGACCACTCCAAAACAACCCCGAAAAGATATCTGGATTTTCACGCAAGCGATTGCCACGACCTTCGCGCACATTTTCAATAAAGGCCAAGTGAACAGTTTTTAATTGTTCGTTGATAAAGGCTTCCTCTGCTGGATTACGCGGTGAGAACGGATCTAAAATACCTTTGTATTTGCCTGCCGTATATAAGCGCCGTTCCACACCTATTTTTTTCATCCCATCTACATAACCAAAAGAATCAATTTTGACGCCGATAGATCCCACTATGCTGGTTTTGTCGGCATAGATGTTGTCCACAGCCGCAGCAATTAAATAGGCGGCGGAAGTGCCTAAATCTTCGATAGCCGCGTAAATTTTAGTATGCGGATACTGTTTTCTTAAATTGCGAATTTCAGAAAAAATCTGTCGTGATTGCACAGGGCTGCCACCGGGACTATTAATTCGCAGAACAACACCTTTGACTTGCTTACTTGTAAAAGCCGCTTTTAACGCATCACGTATATCATCCGCATTCGCAGCTTCTTCTGCCGCAATTTCGCCATAAATATCAATGACGGCTGTATGAGGCTGCGCAAGGCTCACAGGTTGCGGTAAATCGCGATTGTAAAAAGATGAAAATAAAAAAACAAACAATCCGACGAAGATCAATTTAAAAAATATACTCCAACGTCTCGCGCGACGTTGTTCTGTAATATGTTCTAATAAAACGGTTTGTAAGATCTTTTGTTCATCAACCATGTTGCATTTCCTCCGCCAGCATATCGAGACTGGTTTGCAGTTGTTTATCTAAGGGAGCTTCAATTGAGAGTGGCTTTTCATGTCCAGGCAAAGTTAAAATAAGTTTTCGAGCATGTAAAAATAAACGAGAAAAACCTTTTTGTTTCATCAAAGTATTAAATTGATTATCACCATATTTGGGATCTCCCACAATCGGGTTGCCCACGTGTGCCGCATGTACGCGAATTTGATGCGTACGTCCTGTTTTGGGTTTTGCTTCCATTAATGTTAGACAAGGGCGGATCGCTGTGTCCGCTCCAAATACTTCTAATACCTTAAATTCAGTTAAAGAAGGCTGTCCGACTGAAGAAACCCGAACAATCCGTTCCCCAGAATTTAATTGATTTTTTTTAAGCGGCGCTGAAACAGAAGCTCCACCCTGCCAACGACCTTGCACCAAAGCCCAGTAAACTTTTTCTACATCACCCGCTTGTAATTGTTCATGGATCGCTCGCAATGTACTACGACGCTTGGCAATCATTAAACAACCAGAGGTATCTTTATCTAAGCGATGCACCAATTCTAAGCTTTTTTCGGATCCTCGAAGGTATCTAACGGCCTCTATTACCCCAAAGCTCAGACCACTGCCGCCATGAACAGCTATGCCTGCGGGTTTATTGATCACCAATAAGCCCTCATCTTCATAGAGAATATGGTCTAAAAGTGAACGCGCTAGCTTGTCGTTTTGAGACAGTTCAATAGCTGAACGCTCTTCTCCCTGTCGAACAGGTGGAACACGCAATGTGTCTCCCGCAACTAATCGGTATTCGGGTTTGATGCGCCCTTTATTAATCCTGACCTCTCCTTTTCGAATGATCCGATAGATGCGTGTTTTGGGTACCCCTTTTAGATAAGTAAAGAGAAAATTATCCAAGCGCTGCCCGGCGGATTCCGAGGAAATCTTAAGTTGTTGAACCTTTGGAATTTTATGAGACGATGAACTAACCATGCTGGATTGTAACACGATTGACCCTTAAAGTTGAAACACATTAGGCATCTGATATACTAAAAAGCAGGGGCAGACCGCCGTGTCCGCCCTCATGATAAGGATAGTTCTGCTAGTCAGCAGGTACAAGTTTTGTTAGAATTAGATTCCTATTTTTCAATAATGAATTAGGAAAGGTTTTTTGGCATCACCTCGCGCTCTCTATATTTGGGCAGACCAGCGTTCTCCCTACAGCGAGGTGAATTAATTTATGGTGTAGTTTTAAATGACAAAAAGAATGTTGATCAACGCAACTCAGCGAGAAGAGTTGCGCGTAGCGTTAGTGGATGGGCAGTGGCTTTATGACTTAGACATCGAAAGTCCGGGGCGAGAACAAAAAAAGGGTAGTATTGTTTCGGGTAAAATTACCCGCGTCGAACCCAGTTTAGAAGCTGCCTTTGTAGATTATGGTGGAAACCGTCATGGGTTCCTCCCCTTTCGAGAAATTTCGAGAGAATATTTTGTCTCTTCCGGCATAGAAGAACTCAACCGAAATAATATTAAAGAAGTTTTACGCGAAGGCCGCGAGATTCTGATCCAAGTAGACAAAGAAGAACGGGGAACCAAAGGAGCGGCTTTAACGACCTTTATCAGTTTGGCGGGTTGCTACCTTGTATTGATGCCAAACAACCCACGAGCTGGCGGTATATCGCGCCGCATTGAGGGCGATGAACGCGCAGATCTCAAAGAAACCTTAAGCGCGCTCCCCCTCCCCGACGATATGGGTTTGATTATTAGAACCGCGGGCGTCGGTAAAAGCGCCGAAGAATTGAAATGGGATCTCGAAGTTTTATTGAGCCAATGGAAAGCCATTAAAGAAGCTGCCGACAGTAGCGCTGCACCTTGCCTGATTTATCAAGAAAGCAATGTTGTGATTCGCGCCATTCGAGATTACCTGCGTCCTGACATTGAAGAAGTGGTTATTGACGATCCCACTGTTTACGAAAATGTGCTTTCGCATATTAAAACCACTCGACCCGACTTTTTAAATCGCATTAAGTTATATCAAGATCCGATTCCTCTCTTTAACCGATATCAAATCGAAAGCCAAATCGAATCTGCCTTTCGCCGTAGAGTTCAATTGCGTTCTGGTGGCGAATTAGTGATTGATCACACAGAAGCACTGGTTTCTATTGATATTAACTCTGCTCGTTCGACCAAAGGTGGCGATATCGAAGAGACGGCCTATCATACGAATCTGGAAGCATCCGATGAAATTGCAAGACAGCTTCGCTTACGCGATCTGGGTGGATTAATCGTGATTGACTTTATTGACATGATGTCGGTCAACAATCAACGTATGGTTGAAAATAGACTGCGAGAAGCGGTTAGCATGGATCGCGCACGTATTCAAATTGGCCGAATTTCCCGCTTTGGATTGCTTGAAATGTCACGTCAACGTTTACGGCCTGTTTTAGGCGAATCAAGCCGTACAACCTGTCCCAAATGCGAAGGACAAGGCACTATACGAAGCGTAGAAGCGCTTGCATTGATTGTTTTACGTGTGATTGAAGAAGATGCGCTCAAAGAAAGTACGGCTGAAGTACGCGCCATATTGCCTGTTGAAGTGGCCACTTACATCATGAATGAAAAACGTCAATCGTTAATACAGATGGAAGAACTGCATAAAATAAAAATTGTCATTCTGCCGAATCAACACATTGATATGCCGCATTATGTTGTAGAACGCATCAGATCTGAGGATGTTGGACGTGCAGGCGAAGTGGCAAGTTATACGCTAACGACAAAACCTGAAGTTAGAATACCGGAAATGACATCGACAACGCGTGCTGCTTACGTAGCACCTACAGTCAAGCCCTTAGTGCCGCCTGTTCGTGTACCCTTAAATAAACCAGAAGCGCCAGGTTTAATTAAACGCCTGTTGAGCAGCTTATTTACGACAGAAACAGATCCCAAAGACAAAGACAATGCCAACAAAGCGCCGCGATTAGAAAAGCGTCCGCCTGTTGCTAGAACAGGGCAACGTCCACAACAACAACGGTCACAACAAAGATCGCCACAACGGTCACAGCAGCGGCCAATGCAACAACCTTCACAACAACAAAATGTTCAGTCGCAACGTCAACAACAAAGCCAACAGACTCAACAAGATGCTACTGCAAATAGCCGAAGACCGGGCGGCGGTTTGCAAAGAAGACGCTCTCAAGCACAACGCACGAATCTTCATGCTGCTCAACCACAACAACAACCGTTGTCCGCAAAAGAAGATATAGCTGTGATATCTGCTATGCCTGAGCCCTCTGCGATGCGTATAGCTCCCGTCGTATCTGTTGCACCTGCTGCAGCTGTTGTAACAGAACACAAACCAGAGGTTAAAATACCCGATGTCATGCATTTACCACATATACCTTTTGTAGAGCCGGCCCACAGTACTACCGGTACAGAGCCGCATGTTCATCAGCAGCAGAATCAGCATCAACATTACCCGCATGATCAGCATGTGACACCTGCGCCTGTTCTACATGAAACACCAAAACCAGATCTAGAAATAGTGGCTCAATCTGCTCACTCTGTTCTTAATCCCAACGAACAAAAAACGCTGGATCAACACCTTTCCCGATCTCAACTGAGCAAACGTCGCCATGGTGGACATAGGCGCTCGGGTAAACGGAATTTCCGTGCTTATAAGAGTAAGGAGACGGAAAATGCACAGGTTAAGGATACGGAGTCTGCGCCGCCTCATGAACATCAGGAATAAGGGATTACGAGATAGACAAGAATCCCGTTGAAAATCCAGGTAATTAAAGAGCGGACACAGAGGTCCGCCCCTACATAAAACCATCCAACCGCTGTGTCTAAACGCTATCAATTTCCTCTGTCGTCATCTCTCGCGCATCGGTTTCTAACATAATAGGAATTTCATCGCGTATCGGGTAAGCCAAGCGATCGAATTTACAAATCAGTTCTTTCTGATCTTTTTTATAAACCAATTCTCCCTTGCAAATCGGACATACCAAAATATCTAACAATTTTTTATCCATAATATTGCCCTTCTAATAAAGCTAATAATTTCGCATCAAACTGCGAATCGACTTCTGCCTTTATCGGCAAAATCCAATGTCGCAAATCAACAAACTTTGTACATTTTACGGCATCTTTCTCCGTCATAATAACCGGAAATTCATTTCTAAAATAGACATCTTTGTGCGTAAAGCGATGATGATCGGGAAAGACATGTTTGATAACAATAAGACCATAATTCGTTAACAATTGAAAAAAACGTTCGGGATTTCCAATACCTGCAATCGCATGAACGGTTTGACCGCGAAACGTAGCCAATGATGCCTGACGATCAGGCTGAAAAGCATTATATAATTTTTCTGGCACATAGCTCATGCTATATGTGTTTGTGTCTTCATTTTTTGGAATAACTTTTTTGGATACATCATAAAAAGCACCGGTATTATGAATAATCAAATCAACTGCAGACAAACGACTTTCAGGTTCCCGCAAAGGCCCCGCTGGCAAACAATATCCATTCCCAAATCGACGTTGTGCGTCTACAACTGCAATTTCAATGTGTCGTTCTAATGCATAATGTTGCAAGCCATCGTCAGAAATAACCACATCAATCGCATTCTTTGAATTCATTTTTAATAATTTTTTTAATGCTTTGCTGCGATTTTTTCCAACCACAATCGGACATTCTAAATGTTTTGCAAATAATAAGGCCTCATCGCCAACAATTTTGGGATCGCTTTTCGAATTTACCGCTGTGGGTTTACGATGCGTGCCTTTATAACCGCGGCTAATAATACCCGGTTGCCACCCCTGCTCTATCAGATATTCGGCAATATGGATCACCAAAGGTGTTTTACCGGTGCCACCCACGGTGATATTCCCTACAACAATAACGGGCACAACAGGATTTACTTTCGTCGCAGAAAAACTTTTTTTCAAAAAAGCGCGAAACCCATACCATTTGCGACGTAATTTTACAAAGCTTGCATAAACAATAGACAGTGGTATTAAAGGCCATAAAACAACGCGATCCTGATACCACAGTTTATCCCAATTAGGCATCCGTCATGTCCAGCGATTCTGCAGATTCCATTGCGAGCGCTGCGACGGGTTCTGCCTGCTCTGTAAATTGTGCGCGTTGAAGCGCTGCATATCGACCATTTAAGATTAACAACTCTTTGTGGGTACCAAATTCCACAACCGAACCTTGTTCCAAGACAAGCACTTTATCTGCACGCTCAATGGTTGATAAACGATGGGCAATCACAAAAGTCGTGCGATCTTTCATTAAGGTTTCTAGTGCCGTTTGAATATGTCTTTCAGATTCTGTATCCAACGCGCTCGTCGCTTCATCCAGTATTAAAATAGGTGCATTTTTCAAGATCGCTCGTGCAATGGCAATACGTTGTCTTTGCCCACCCGACAATCGAACGCCATTTTCACCAATATCGGTATCAAATCCACTGGGTAACCGTTCTATAAACTCCAAAGCATGCGCCAGTTCTGCTGCACGAACGATTTCTGCGTGTGATTTGCTACGCATATCACCATAGGCAATATTATTCGCAATGGTATCGTTAAATAATGTTACATGCTGTGTAACCAGTGCAAATTGGCGCCGAAAATCTTCTAAATTTAATGTGTGAATATCGTGTTTATCGAGTGTAATCATGCCCGCTTGGCAATCATAAAAGCGTGCTAACAACGACACCAATGTTGATTTTCCACTCCCCGAGCGTCCCACCAATGCAACTGTTTCGCCGGGTTTAACGGTAAAAGAGATATCTTTTAAAACAAATTCTGGATTTTGTAACGCCGGATAATGAAAAGAAACATTGTCAAAAGCGATTTCGCCTCTTACGCGATCAATTTTTTCTGTTCCAAAATCAGGTTCTGTGGGTTCATCGAGTAAAGCGAAGATACTCCGTGCGCCCGCTATCCCTCTTTGTAAAGTGCTATTAACGACGGCCACTTGCTTAATGGGTCGCAGTAAGCCCAAAATAGCTGTTGCCATCGCTGCAAAAGTACCTGCCGACATTGCCGTTCCCAAAATATTGCCGGGTTCTAACATGGCAAGATATAAGAAGCCGGCTAATGCGCAAGCCCCGATTAATTGCATGCCCGACACGCTAGAAGCCGCTGTAGCCGTCATCTTCATTTCTTGCGACCAATTTGCGGCAGTTGCATCTTCAAATCGCTGTTTCTCGTAATCCTTTCCACCAAAGGTGCGTATCACTTTATATCCACCAACGACTTCGGCTGCCACGTGCGTGACTCGCCCCATGGTAATTTGAATTTCCCCACTGTGCTTTCGCATCCGTCTACTGATTTTATTGATATACAATGCCAAAATGGGAATCGCCACCAGTAACAATAATGTTACACGGGAATTCAGTTGAAACATCACGAAAACTAAAGAAACCGTTGTAAATACACCCCGAATAGCGCTTGTAATGGCTTCGCTGATGGCTTCTGCGACTTGATCAGCGTCATAATTAATTTTCGAAAGCAATTCGCCACTGGTTTTTTGATCAAAGAATGATGCGGGCAAACACATTAAATGTGCGACCATTTTTCGACGAAAATCACGCACAACACTGCGCCCAACCCAGGTCATAAAATAACCAGCCGTAAAATAAGAAATACCCCGCGCAATAAAAAATGTAATGACAATAATAGGGAGCCAGCGAATAAAGAAGGGATCCCTGGCAATAAAGCCTTTTTCGATGAGTGGTTTCAATCCATAAGTTATCCAACCATCTGATGCTGCGATTAGCGCATTACCCAAAACACCTAAAGCAAAAGCCCACCAATACGGTAGCGCAGCCTTTAGTAAACGGCGATAAACTTGCGCAGAAGTTAGATAATCAACAGACATTAATTCTTCCCGTGTTTCTTTGATAGCCCTAGTTTACAGCATTTAAGGGCAAAAGGGGTTATTGGCTGTGCCAATAACGCTGATTTTCTTGCCGATACGCTTGAATATTCACGCTGTTATTATTGCTTTTTTTATTCAGGACAAACGAAATGGCTCCCTGTTTTACGGTATCCAACAATAAGATATTTTCTTTTTTGTAGCGCTCAACAATATCGGGCTTTGGATGTCCATATTGATTTAAATATCCCACCGGAATGATTGCGATCTGTGGATTAATCGCGCGAATAAATTCAAGTGTTGAAGAAGTCCGACTGCCATGATGTGGCACCAACATGACGGTGGCTGGTAACTTTTCAGGCATATTTTCGATGATACTGTGTTCGCTCTTTGCCTCAATATCTGCGGTTAACAAAACACTTTGCATACCCGCAGTTACTTTTAAAACACAAGAATGATCATTGCGCTTTTTAGTCATCACTGTTGTTGGATGCAACATTTCAAAGTGCACCCCATCCCATGTCCATTGTTGCCCTGCAAAACAAGCCATTGTATTGTGTTCGGGAAATAATTTGGGTTCGCTGGTGATAATCGTTTTAACCGGCATTGCTTTTAAAATAGAACGTGCGCCACCCGCATGATCATTATCGCCATGGCTAATCACTAATGCGTCGATGTTCTTTCTCCCGCGTGTTGCTAAAAAAGGCACAACCACGCGATCGCCTGTATCAAAACCCGGGTTTAATTTAGGGCCTGTATCAAATACTAACACATGACCTTCTGTTTCTACGACCAATGCCAACCCCTGCCCCACATCTAATACCGTTACGCGTGCGGTATTCGGATCAATCATCAAAGGTTTTATTAAAAACATCGGCAATAAAAAAATAAATCCGATATTTTTTCCGGGGAACCCTTTAGGTAATAAAATTAATACGACACCCATAAATCCTATCAATAATGTCCATAATGGTTGGGTTGCGTTAACCCAAGTCGCACCTCGAAATTCGCTGAACCACTGCAAAACAGGAAAAAGACAGGATAAAGATCCATTCGCCATATTTAAAAAAAATGTGCCTAGCGCTGTACTAAAAGTAAGAAATAAGGTACCGAGCAAGCAGAAAGGCAAAACCAAAAACCCAACCCAGGGAATTGCAATAAAATTTGCCAGTGGCGCAATTAAGGATGTCATCCCAAAAATAGCGAGCATAATAGGCGTCAGCCCTACAAAAAGCACCCATTGAATACGCCCCCACTTCCACCAAAGTCCTTTTGGCTGTAAACGCCCTTTCATGCCATATAAAATAAGCCCTACAGCCCCAAACGACAGCCAAAAACCGGGCGCCAATGTCGATAAGGGATCTAATAACAAAACAATAAACAGCGCTAAAAAATAGTTTTGCCAGACAGATGCATGGCGTTTACTTAAAATACTCACCATAAAAGCGCTAATGACAACCACTGCCCGTTGTGTTGGAATAGAAAATCCGGCTAATGTCGCATAAAAAAATGCGATACATAATCCACCCATCGCCGTTAGCAAAGACGCTGGTATTTTCAAAAATTGTGGGAAAGTTATTTCGTGTACGCTCCTCGGCAATCTCTGCCAAATCTGCAGAATAATCAACATAGCAAAACCCGTTACAAAGGCGATATGCAGTCCTGCAATGGCAACCAAATGTACCGTGCCTGTATCTTTGAGTATTTTCCATTGTTCGTTTGTAATACCAGACTGCACACCAACCACCAAGGCGTCGATAACGCCAGAATATTCGCTGTTTTTTAATGCATGATTTATCTTGTCTAAAAGCCACATTCTTAAGCGATCGATAGGATGGCTTAAGACAGAATCGTTTGTTTTTGTAGGCATAGCATTTCCGTGCCGGCCCGATTTATTAACAACCGTGCCTTCGGCAACAATGCGATGCTGGAATAAATGTCGTTCTGTATCAAAGCTCCCCGGATTTGCATAACGCTGTGGTCTTTTCAATTTAACCGTTAATTGCAATTGATCGCCAACATTTAATGGCATTGAAGGATTTCTAAATCGTAGCTTTACCCGCCCAGGATTAGGCCAAAGCGACTGTGGTAAGGTGTGTTGAATATCAAAATCAAATCGTGTTGTATTATCCCGATGCTCTGGAATACTATCGATAATGCCGACGACGCTAATGGGTTTTGCTTCAAGGTGATCTGGAATTCGGTGATCGACAACCGATTGCGCATTCAATAGTACCCATAAAAACCCGATAAAATACGCCAAAAATAATTTGGGTTTGTATTTTTGACACTGTGGAATCCATGAAATACTGCCGAGAGCAACAACGATTATCATCACAAGCGCAATGCTGGGTAATTCACGAAAAAAATGCAGGCTAATAATGCCTAAAAAGAAGCTGATAACGGTAATAACAAATGTGTTCATAAAACATAAAGAGTGTCGATTTATTTTTTTTATACTATCGATTTTATTTTTTCAAGTGTGTCGAGCAAAGAAAACCCCAACTCATAAGCTTCGTTAAAAAATTTAGCCGTTAACTCCGGCTGTTCTGGATATTCATGAGCCAAATTATTTCTTATTTGACGCATCAACATCCAATGTTCAGCACTTGAGATAAGATTCAGCTTCTCTAATTTATTTAATTTATCAATAAAAGCCATTTGTTCTGTTTGTTCACCTTTTAGTTCGAGAATTGCAGTAAATACAGTAGAACCCATAAAATCTTGAAGCTTTGAAAAACGACTAGTATATAACTCAAGCATAGGCAGATCTTCATCTGAAATATTTTCGAAATCGACAGCAGATAACGGGATTTTTGCTTTGAGACAATTCATGGCATAACGTAAACGTTTTGCATGTGTTTCGGCAATTTTAAAAATAGAATCCATAGATTTCATACAAGCTGCGCTCCTTCATTTTTAGCAGTGTCATAAATGGGTAAATAAAAATCGTTATTTAGCAATCGAATAATAACATCAATTTTTTGCTCGCCAATGTTTAACCACAAATCATTTACAAAAGCTAATTTTTTATCAATCGCGCGAGAGGGATTGGATTCAGTGGTTTCAATATACAAATCGATGTCTCCACCTCTTTTTTCTGGATAAACTCGCGACCCAAAAAGCCATAAATGATCTTCTGAGCCAAAATGCTTTTTAAATATCTCACAAATGATTTTTTTTTTATCAGGATTTAGACGCAACTTGCTTTCCATTTTAAGACAAATGCCCCCCGTGTAAAACATAAGACCTATCCATTTTCGCCGCCAACTCGGAATCGTGCGTTACAATAATCAGGCTGGTCTTGTGCGTTCGATTAAGTGCCTGCATCACTTCAAATACGTGGTGTGCATTTTCATCGTCTAAATTACCAGTAGGCTCATCCGCCAGCACACAATCGGGATTATTCACAAGCGCACGTGCAATCGCAACGCGTTGACGCTCGCCGCCCGAAAGCGCTCCTGGCCGATGATTTAGTCTTAATTTTAAGCCCACTTGATCTAATAACTCCGCCGCGCGTCTTTCTGCAATATAGGGTTCTACATTCCCGATTAATAAAGGCATCGCCACATTTTCAAGGGCGGTAAATTCGGGTAGCAAGTGGTGCATTTGATAAATAAAACCCATGGTTTGATTACGGACTTTTTCTAATTCCTGCTCAGGCAAGGTATGAAGGTTGTGTCCATTCATCCAAATTTCGCCCAAGGTGGGAGAATCTAATCCACCCAACATTTGTAAAAGCGTTGTTTTACCAGAGCCTGATCGGCCCATAATGGCAATTTGCTCTCCTTTTTTAACGACAAGCGAAATACCCATCAGCACTTTTACACGCGTATTGCCATCTTTATATTCTTTAAAAACTTCTTTACATTCGAGTACGGGAATTTTTTTATTCATAACGCAATGCCTCCGCCGGTTGAATGCTGGCAGCACGCCATGCAGGATATAGTGTTGCAATAAAACACATCACCAGCGCTAAAATAACAATATAGACAATATCGATCTGATGAATTTCCGAAGGTAAATATCCGACCAAATACACATCTTTTGCAACCAATTCTACATTGAAGGTTTCTTGGATTTTATCCACCCACCCCGTAACATTCAACGCTAAAAATAGACCAAATATCACGCCAAGTGCGGTACCAACTAGGCCTATAATGGTCCCTTGCGCGATAAAAATACCCATAATGCTTCGCTTGCTGGCTCCCAATGTTCTTAAAATTGCAATGTCCGATCGCTTATCAGAAACCATCATGACTAAACTAGACACTAAATTAAAGGCCGCAACGGCAATAATCAGCAATAAAATAAAAGTCATAACCGTCTTTTGGATCTGTAATGCCTTAAAAAAATTGCCAAATTCTTGTGTCCAATCCATAACCGAATAATCTTCATTTAAATCTCTACGTACCTCTCGCGCAATACGCGGCGCCTCTAGCTCGTCTGCCACTTTCAGTTGAATGCCATTTACTGCCCCATGCATACGAAACAACTTATCTGCATCTTTTATATCAATAAAGGCCTGTTTGTCATCGTATAAATCACCTATTTTAAAGATTCCGACGACTGTAAAGCGTTTAATACGCGGCAAAAAGCCTGCGGGGGTGACGGAAGCTTCGGGTGTAATCAAACTCACTTTGTCGCCAACGGTCACACCAAAGTAGTTGGCAATGCCTTTGCCTAAGATAATGCCAAACTCTCCTGATTTTAAATTTTTGAGATTCCCTTTGGTTAAATGTTCCGCTAAGGGATAGACATCGTTAATTTGCTTCTGATCGATACCCCGAATCAAAACGCCTTGTACCCGTCCGGAATTCAAGCTAGATAGCATCCCTTGGTTATAAATATAAGGCGTTGCGCCAATGATTTTGGGGTTTTTTCGAATCTGTTTGATAATGGGCTGCCAGTCTAGCAAGTTGTCGCCGATCTTTCCTACGTTAATGTGCGGCGTGCCGCTGAGCATCTGGGCGCGGATCTCGCGGTTAAAGCCGTTCATTACCGACAGGACGGCGATTAAGACGCCAACGCCCAAAGCAATGCCTAAGACGGACATCAGAGAGATAAACGAGATAAAGTGGTTCTTCCGCTTTACGTATGTGTATCGTAATCCAATAAAAGCATAAAAAGGTCTAAACATGGCTCTTGATTAACCTAAGTTTGGGTTAAGGATCAGGGTTTAAGTTTGCTCGGCTTTGCCCAACTTTTTTATTATAGCTATTTTATGATTGTTCTGTCTTGTCTATTGATCTGGCAGGGCCGTTCGATGAACATTTAGGTAACCAAACAGTTTAAAATCCCCTCAGCAACACAATCAGACCAAGCGGAAGCTTTTCTCAGTCCACTAATACTCGATTTTGCCCCTGTCTGATCCTTGTATTTCTTAATCAGATTCATTGCGATCTTTCGAATTATGGATACATTTTCAGCAGCATTTCTGATAAGTGAACCATCTTCATTAAAAATTACATCAAGAACCCAATGCACATTGTTTTCGACTTGCCAGTGCTCCCGAGAATATAATAAATATTTCTTTGAAAAGGTGTTAAGAACTATTGAATTTGCACACTCACCTCTGAATAAGGAGAAATGGAAATATGTAAGCATGAGGGCGGACACAGAGGTCCGCCCCTACAGGTGATTCGTTCCCTGACGTTGTAAAAATACAAATTTTTACTTATTTCTTGTCTTTCGTATCGATATTGTAGGTTTTATGTAGGGGCGGACCTCTGTGTCCGCCCTGTTTAGTGTGTTATTTTTAGGATAAAGGCTACATAAGTACAAGACCATAGCAATGAAAAGCCAAGAGATGAGGAATAAAATTATCTAAAAAGCTAACTGTTCGCTGAATTGCCCTGATTGATCTGGCTTCAGGGACCCCCATGATCTGGATTGCCTCATAAAATCTTTTGGGCATAAAAAAAGCCTGGGTTACTGCTAACCCAGGCTTTTTGGTTTGTTAAGACAGCCCCCATTTTGTTTGGAAAGGCTAGGAGGCGCGAGCTCCTGCCTCCGCTCGTTTCTCCTCCATGTGTCGTTTAAACCTTAATTCCTCTGCTGCTGCTACCTCTGCCTTTTTAGCATCCTCTTTCGCTTTTTTGTCTAAAGCTACTTGTCTTGCGTTTTCTGCTTCCAGTAATTCTCGGTTTAGCTGAAAACCGTATGTAACCCGCGTTGGTATATCTGCCACTCGCATATCCGCCGCAAATTTTGCCTCCCGGGCTTGAACAGCAGCACTTTTTTCCTTTAAAGCTCTCGCCTCGGCCTCTACGGCCGCTAGCCTCAATTGTAAAGCCTGGAGTTCTAGCGCATGCTTGCCATCATCTGCGGCATTTCTTTCTGTGGTCAACTCGGCCACTTGCCGCTCCTTCGATTTTGCCTGGTGATCTAGGGTGGCGAGTTCTTCATGATCCGCCAATAAAGAAGCGGTCTTCGAAGAAATGTCATTAAACATCTTAAGCCGAGATTCTAAAATATTTTTCTTATGAGCCTCAGTCGTTTTTGAGAATGATATATATTTGTCTCCTCCGTCTTCGGTACGTATCTTGAGTTCTTTCAGTGCTGTTAAACCTGCATCATAAGCATCTAATGTTGCTTTAATTTCATCACGCTCTTTACCATCGTTATCAGTAACAGATCTCAGTTTATTGATTAGCGCATGTTCTTGCTTCGTCAACTCTGCATCAGCGTCATCATACGACTCTTCTTTTACTAAATCCGCTACTGAATCAGCAGGAACTTTTTCGGGGTTGAATGTTTCTTTCACCCCTTTTATGAAATGCATGATAAATGCAAACAACTTCCCCAAAAAATCAAAAATAGGGTTACCACCTAAACCTAACTGACTGCCAAAATTGGATAGCATCCCTTCTAATCCAGTTTTATTTGCATTTTTTGGATCACTTGGCTTGTCATCAGATTCATACTTAAAATTAGCAACAGAACGCCGGCGGAGGGGATTCAACAGGGCAGCACGAACTTCTGCCTCGAGCGCCTCTTCATCCTCCCGTGTAAGCGCTCTGCCCTCAGCTCTTCTTTTCGCTTCCTGCATTTGTTTTAACCAAGCATCTCTACCCGCCATTAACTTGTTGATATCAGCAATCAGTGCTGCATTTTCTTTCTCATTAAGTTCCCGATCCTCGCCTGCAATCTTTAAAACATCTTTCATCTCTCCACGCATTTTCTTCTCGAGCTCAACTTTTAAGAGTTCTGTTTGTAATTCTGGTGTTGGTATCGCCATTTTCGCTCTCCTATCTTAAATAGTCTGCAACAGTTTGCTTTTAGGTCTGCTATTTCTCTTTACTAGGGACCATTAAACCACAACTTCGGATTAAGGTCAACGACTAAATGAAAAATTTTGTGTAGGGTCACTGAAATGGGGGAATATTCACTAAACTATTTAGCTCTCTTGAAACTCCCTTTCTTCAAAGACCTCTTCAATCGTTGAATACTCCAATGCCCTGCTTAACAACTTTCGTAAATATTGCTCGTTAGCTTGCTCTATTTTTTGTTGATAATGCACGGGTATTATTTTAAATTTATGTTGCAATAAAAGCAGTAAAAATTCAGATTTCCCTTTGACCTCTCCTCTTGCCTCTCCTTTAGCCTCATAGTTTCTCAGCGTATTCGTCTCGATTCGAAGCCATTTGAGATGATCTTCATAGAGATCTATTTCTTCATCGGTTTCAAAATTCATAATATGGAGCACATTTAGCGCTCTCTTCAACGCGGGATTGTCTAATGCAACAGGCAAGTGATCTTTATTCAATAAGTCATGACGCGTTAAAAATGCTGCCCACATATCCAACGAATTTTTGACTTTCGCGACAAGATCAACCAGTTCTTCTTTGGGATTCTCCGAAAACTTTTTCAGCTCTATGGTATGAAGCTCCAAATCTTTAAAATACAATAGACCTGTGTCTTTTTCCGTAATATGAAAGACATTATGATATTTATCAACTTCTGGAATAGAAGTAAAATTAAGAATATGTATGCCAATGGCTTTAGAGAGCAACGCATAGTCTTCGCCAGACTTTAATTGTTCCGTGTAAAGCTTGCCCCAATAATACAGTGCTCTTTTATCGTAATCTGCTTCATCAGTGATTTGAATTTCAATATTAAACCTTTTGCCGCTTATGCCTTTAGCCTTAACATCCAAAATAGAAAGCTTGTCATTCTTAAAATTCTTCGCATTATAAGGGTTAAGCAGAATCACTTCTGACACCTGATCTTCTGCTCCGACAATAGAATTAATGAGAGAAATCAGCAAATCGGTGTTTTCTTCCACTCCAAAGATTTTCTTAAAAGCAATGTCCACACGCGGATTAATTTTTTGAACCATAACTAACTCGTATTGATTGTTTCAATCTGTTCCTAGATAACACCAGAATACCAATGGAAGGAGCAAGAAACAATCCGATGTTTATACGACACAGAAAGTTATTTGTTGCTATTTTTTTCTTAAACTTGCTTTGGTTCTGTTGCTGTTTGCCCCCTTTGAGGGGGGCGGCGAGCGAAGCGAGCGGGGGGTGTTAAGGAGGCGGCGCAGCTGCTTCTGGCAATGCTGCTGCTTCCCTTTCACATAGCTTCTGATGTGCTTCTATTATTGGCTTCATGCGTTCAAAAATAATTGGCAAGTTTTGTAAAGTAGCCCCTGCAGCCGCTACAAGAGGCTCAAGAGTTGCATAATGTTCTTTAATTTTCTTTAAGTCTTGCTCTATTTTTTCTAAATGTGCTTTTAGGTCGTCTTTTTTTGTTTCATCTTTTTTTAAGGGCGTTAATGCTTCTAAATGATCCTCTAATGTTTTCAATTCTTGACGACATGCATTTAATGTCCCTACGTGTTCTTGAGATACTTTAGCATCTTTATCAGCATCCAATGCTTTGTCCATATCATTAAGCAATTGCAGTTCTTCTTCTTTCAATATCTCATTAGCCGCAGTCAGTCTTCCCTTCTCTAGTAAGTCGTTTATATCATCCATCGGTGTCGCATCAGACGGTTCTTCAGATCCCACTGCTGCACGATTGAGCATTGGAGCTATGTTTTTAAGTTGAGGCATAATTGATTGAAACACAGGCATCAGTTTTACGAGGAAATCACCCAACGCCTGAAGCGCTGTTCCAATAAATTCAAAGCGACCACCTTGAAAAACACTACTAAATTTAGATATTTGTTCCTTTAGCACTTCCTGAGATTTTGATAGTGGCGCAGCAGGCCCAGCCTTCGCCTGAGCTTCTTCTTCTGCTATTTGTCTTCTCGCCAGATCCCTAAAATCAGCTTCTTTCTCAGGTATGAGCTGATCGTCTACAGGCCGCCCTTGCTGCCGGCAGTATTCTCTTCTCATCTCCTTCACCCGCGCTTCAACCAGCTCTGCTATTCGTTTTTCTTCTGTCATCTTTTTTTCGCGAGCCGCTTGCTCTTCTGCTGCTTTAGCTTCTTCTGGTGACATAGCCATTGTCTCTCTCCCATTTTTTATTACACATCTTAAATTAGTATAGTTTCAAACTATGCAATTTTGTGACTATGTTTTTATTCAGTCATGCATATACACCTAATGCAACTTGAAAAAACACGCTTATTTAAAGCTTAGCGGTCCGCCAGCCGACACTCTTATACAGAGAGCGAAATCAGGGTGGAAGCTATGTATTTGTCGCAAAGCAAAGACGAAGATGAAGATGGTGTATGCAAAGATCCAACAGATATCTATTTGAAAGAGATCGGCATC
>JBPOIR010000129.1:0-16782 GCA_052034335.1 Pseudomonadota bacterium
TCTTTTCTTGCTTAATAATTTTTTGTAATAAATCATTTGTTGTTTTTGGCATTATGATTCTCCGCTATTGTCCTCCATGCTTTTGTAGCATCTGTGCGATATCATAGTGATTATTTTGATTTGCAATGGCTAGCGGGGTTGATTTGTGGGTTTTATCCAGCAAATTAAGTTCTGCTTTATGTTCAACCAGCATTTCTGCAATAATGGGGTCACCGTTTTGTGCAACAAAGTGTAGTGCTGTAAAGCCCTCGTCGTCAGCATGGTTAACATCCGTCTTATTTTCTAATAGTAATTGAACAATTTGAGCGTGTTTAAATTGAGAAGCGACCAAGAGAGGTGTAATGCCAAATTTCATAACCGCATTTACATTGGCACCTTTTTTAATTAACAGATTAGCGATATTTTCTCGTCCATAAAGCGCAGCTAAATGAAGAGGGGTTGCTTTGGTAGATGCATCTTGCGCATCTATTTTTGCACCATTTTGGATCAGTATGGCGGCAATGTTTTCTTGGTTATTAATCACGGCAGAATGTAAAGGTGTAATCCCTTGATCAAGCGGCTGATTAACATCAATACCCCCTTGTTCCAATAAAATGCGTACATCATCTAACTGCCCTGCCTTGATTGCATTCTGGAGTAGCATTTGTGAAGTAAATGCACTTTCAGTTTGAATGTCAGCGACACAGCAGAAGCTGTAAAACATTAAAACAAAACAAGCAATAATAGCTGAGGTTAGCGATTTTTTATTAAAAGGCATAAAATTACTCCTGTAAGGCGCATAGATAAAAAAACTATTCCCAGAGTGGATAATGTTTCAGTTCAATTTTTCCCGGGAAGAAAAGTTTTGCAATGGTTTCAAAAAATTCGTTGTGGTCAGACACATAAAAAGTTCTTTTAGAGGGGCTGTCGTGGAGTGTGGGTTCTTTAGATATCGTGCCGGGATTCAAAAGATTATGTAAAGTCAGATGCTCTTTTAAAATCTTAGCGGTCATTTCGGACGCATCAATAATATCAACCTTATTTTTATAAAAATTCTGAATCATGGGCTTTAAAAGAGGGTAATGTGTACATCCTAAAATCAGCGCTTCAATATTTTCTAGATTGGGATGAGCTAGGTATTCTTGCATAATGGTTGTTGTTACATGTTTCTCGCCAAACCCCTCTTCAATCAATGGCGCTAGCAAGGGGGTTGCAAGAGAAGCGAGCTCAATATTTTGACCGAGTCGATCAACCCGTCTTTTGTATGTGTTCGACCGAATCGTTTGTTTGGTGCCAATTAAACCAATTTTTTTGTTGCTATGGTGTTGTTGTATATGTTTGATAACGGGATCAACAACATTAATCACAAAAGCCTTGTTGCCAACATATTCCGCAATCAGCTCATATGCAGCAGTAGAAGCGGTATGACAAGCAATCACAATCAATTTACATTGGTGTTGTAAAAGGACATCGCAGATTTTAATGGCATAAGCTTGAATAGCCGCCGTTGATTTATCACCCCAAGGCGTGTGTGCAGTATCGCCGAAATAAACGATGTTTTCATTTGGCATGTATTCGGTAATGGTCTTTGCGACTGTCAGGCCGCCCATGCCACTGTCGAAGATACCAATTGGATGCGTTGATGATTGCAACATAGGGTTATAGTCTATCACATTATGGGGATAAGCGTGTTCTATACTTAAGGATATAAAATAGGTTATTGATATTGTCGGAAGGGGGTTCTGATGTGGCATTTAAAAACCAGGTTAGGCGTCTTTTGGGTGGTTCCAATGTCTTCCAGCGAAAATAAGTTCTTGTTAGGTGTAAATGACGAAGAGCTGGGTCTTTATACAGATGTTGAGCGAGCAGCCAAAGACGTACATGATCAAGCAACCGGATTTTTGAAGTGGGACATTCAGTCTACGGTGCGAGCGCCCGAGCACATTCGAGAGTGGGCAGAGGGAGAGCCCAAAAGTTGGGATAAGCATTAGTTTAATGACTCATGTTTAAGTAGGTTGCAGCGATGACCTAATTTCGGTATGATCCTTGACAAGTACTTTTGATCGAGGGTAGACATTATGAAACCAGATATTCATCCACAATATGCTTCAATTCAGATTACATGTAGTTGTGGGCATGTATTTAACACAGGCTCTGCCTTAGGCAAAGATCTTAACATAGAAGTCTGTAATAAATGTCATCCATTTTATACGGGTAAAACGAAGATCGTTGATACCGCAGGTCGTGTTGATAAATTCAGTAAAAAATTTGGTGGTTTTGCTTTAAATAAAAATCAATCCAGCGATGATAAAAAATCAGGTGAGAACGCCGAAGACTAAGCTTAATGTGTTAATTCCTTTTTTTATCCCTTTTTTATTTGGTGGATTTTTAATATGGTTCAAGCATTAAGCAAAGCAGCAGAAGAGGACGCATTCAAGAAAGCCGCTTTGGACTATCATGAAAAGCCAACGCCCGGCAAATTAAGCATTAATATCACAAAATCTACAGAGTCGCAGAGAGATTTAGCGCTCGCGTATACGCCAGGTGTTGCAGTACCGGTGTTGGCGATAGCGGCTAATCCTGCAGATGCCTACAAATATACGGCCAAAGGAAATTTGGTTGCGGTCATAACAGACGGAACCGCTATCTTAGGTCTTGGAAATTTAGGTGCTTTGGCAAGCAAACCGGTGATGGAAGGCAAAGCGGTTTTATTTAAACGATTTGCAGGTGTTGATGTTTTTGATATTGAAGTCGATGCAAAAACGCCAGAGAGCTTTATCGAAACCGTTGTGAGTATTGCACCTACTTTTGGTGGCATTAATCTTGAAGATATTAAAGGCCCCGAGTGTTTTGATATTGAAAAAGCCCTTACCGAACGCCTCAATATTCCTGTGTTTCATGATGATCAACATGGTACGGCTGTTATTGTTGCCGCGGCATTATTAAATGCCTTGGAATTACAAAAAAAATCTCTTCAGGATATCAAATTGGTTTGTTTAGGCGCAGGTGCTGCAGGCATTGCAACCATGCGATTACTAGTATCGCTGGGCTTACATCGAACATCGATTACCATGGTCGATAAGCAAGGAATTATCCATGTTGGACGCGAAGATTTAAATCCCTACAAATTTGCTTTTGCGCAAGAAACAGAAAAGCGCACTTTAACAGAAGCGATGAGTGGTGCTGATGTTTTTATTGGGGTGTCTGGCCCTAATGCAATAACAGGCGAAATGTTACAGTTGATGGCACCTAATCCTGTAGTGTTTGCGTTATCAAATCCCGATCCCGAAATTAAACCAGAAATTGCGCATCAAGTTAGACACGATTTAGTGATGGCAACAGGCAGAAGTGATTATCCGAATCAAGTGAATAATGTGTTGTGTTTTCCCTATATTTTTAGGGGCGCATTGGATGTGCGTGCGCGTTGTATTAATCAAGCCATGTTAATTGCTGCTGTACACGCTATTGGATCGTTAGTGCATGGTGCAACACCCGAAGTGGTCGTTAAAGCGTATGCGAATACAGAAGACTTAACATTTGGCTCTAAATATATTTTACCGAAACCCATGGATCCTCGTCTGTTACAAACAGTACCTGCAGCAGTTGCCAGGGCAGCCATAGAAAGTGGGGTAGCACAAATGCCATATCCGGATCATTATCCTATACTATAAATTGTTTGAGTAAAATTGTTTTAGCAAGGAGTGCAACATGCATAAACCAAAAATTGCATTAATTGGAGCTGGCAATATTGGAGGGACCCTAGCGCATTTAGCGTTGATGAAAGGATTAGGCGATGTGGTATTGTTTGATGTTGCCGAAGGTATTCCACAAGGGAAAGCCTTAGATCTTTTGCAATGTGGCCCGATTGAAGGATTTGATGCTCGCATTACTGGTACGAATGATTACAAAACAATCGAAGGCGCGGATGTTGCCATTGTAACTGCAGGTGTCGCTAGAAAACCAGGGATGAGTCGAGATGATCTGCTGTCCATTAATGCCAAGGTGATGAAGTCTGTTGGCGAGGGCATTAAGCAATTTTGTCCAAATGCCTTTACCATTTGTGTTACCAATCCGCTAGACATCATGGTTCGTTTATTACAGGATTTTTCGGGCATTGCCGATAATCGCATTGTTGGTATGGCCGGTGTTTTAGATTCCGCGCGATTTAGAACTTTTTTAGCAGAAGAATTTAAAGTGTCTATTCATGAAGTGCAAGCCTATGTATTAGGTGGGCATGGTGATAGCATGGTGCCCTTAACGGGACTCAGCAATGTCGCGGGCGTAACTTTAGAAAAATTGGTTTCAGAAAAGAAAATTACGCGCGAGCGTTTAAATGCAATCGTGGATCGCACGCGCAAAGGCGGTGGCGAAATTATTAATCTTTTAAAAACTGGCTCTGCTTTTTATGCACCCGCTTCTTCTGCGATTTCTATGGCAAAATCGTATTTGATGGATGAAAAACGCATACTCCCTTGTGCTGCTAAATTAAAGCCAGGTCAGTATGGTATTAAAGAGCCCTTGTTTGTAGGCGCACCCGTTAAAATTGGCAGCAAGGGTATTGAGGAAATTATTGAGGTTGAATTAACCGCAGAAGAACGTGCCAATTTGCAAGTCTCCATTCAAGCAGTGATTGAGCTTAACCAAGCGGTTGCGGCACTTAATCTCTAAACTTGTTTTCTGTTGACAAATGATAGCTTGTCGCCTATAGTCAACCTTAAGACACTTAAAGTTGATTATGGTAAACCAAAATGGCTGAGATGTCGTTGTCAAAAATAAGCCGCTTAGCGCTTAAAACGCTAGGTGAATTAATTCGGCTTGCCCGAACAGAACGTGGTTTCTCCCAACTTAGCCTGGCTGAAAGACTCAATGTGAGTCGTTATTCTGTAATGGCAATAGAACGGGGTGATCCCAAAGTAGCCATTGGGGTTGTATTCGAAGCCGCTGTTATTGTGGGGGTTCCCTTGCTTGCCCAGGATAAGCAAGAATTACAAAAGCTTGAGCACACGCTGGCGGGCTTTAACGCTGTATTACCTAAACGTGTACATTCTAAAAATGAGCCTATTGATGATAACTTCTAAAATGCAAAATGCCGATCATGCTTTTGTTTGGATTTGGTTACCTGGTAAAACAGATCCTATTGTTGCAGGTCGAATAACAAAGATAAATCAATTACACGTTTTTACCTATGGTAAAAGTTATTTGGAAAATCCAGAAGCGATTAGTTTGTCTCCTTTGGAATTACCTTTAAAATCTGGCGATTTTTTTCCCGTAGGGTTAAACACCATTCATTCTTGTTTACGAGACGCTGCTCCCGATGCTTGGGGGCGTCGAGTTATAGATTATAAATATGCAAATTTAAATCCTGGTGAATTAGATTATATGTTGCTCTCCAGTAGTGATCGCATAGGCGCATTAGATTTTCAAGTATCATCATCTGAGTATTGTGCCAGAGAATCGAAGAAAGCAACCTTAGAAGATTTATTACAAGTTAGCGCATATATTGCGCAGAATAAACCTTTACCGCCAGAATTGGTGTACGCATTATTACGTGGCACCAGTGTGGGTGGTGCTAGACCCAAAGCTTTAATCGAAGACAATGGGAAAAGTTTTATTGCAAAATTTTCTTTAAATACGGACACTTTTAATATTATTAAAGCTGAATATGTTGGTATGCGTTTAGCAAGATTAGTTGGTCTTAATGTGCCAAATGTTACAATGCGACATGTTTTAGGAAAAGATATATTAATGGTAGAACGATTTGATCGTACTAGTATCAATTTTGAAACGACACGCCATTTAATGTTAAGTGGATTGACTTTGCTCAACCTAAATGAATTTGAGGCGCGATATGCGAGTTATATTGATTTAGCGGAAATAATTAGACAGCGGTTTGAAATGCCTCAAAATAATTTGTTAGAACTTTACAAAAGATTGGTGTTTAATATTTTAATTGGAAATACCGACGATCATGCTAGAAATCATTCCGCATTTTGGAATGGTACAACACTGAATTTAACACCGGCTTACGATCTTTGCCCACAACCTCGAATTGGGCAAGAAGCGACTCAGGCTATGGCAATCGAGGGTTCTGAAGGTAATTTTTCTACATTAGCTAATGTACGCTCTATTAGTGAACATTTTCAGATTACAAGTGAAAAGGCATATACGCTAATCAATGAGATGATTAGTACACTTGAAAGTCATTGGGGTAATATTTGTGAAGAGGCAGGTTTGTCCCTAGTAGAGCGCAATCGGTTATGGGAAAATTGTATCTTAAATCCTTTTTGTTTTAGGGGATGGCAATAAACTAAAGCATCAGTCAGGGAGCCATTCTATTGTTCCCTGATTTATCACTAATTGTTGGGAATGAAGATATGGATACACAAAAATACGTAAAAAGACCAATGCTTGCTAAACCCTGGATTTATTTTTTAGCCACTTACATATGGACATGGTCATTCTTTGGGATTGCATACAAAATGGGGATCAGCGCCGAGAGCGGTCATGCACTGGGCGTGATTTTAGTTTTATTGGCGTTAGCTGGTCCAGCAGTAATGGGAATTGCTTTTACGTATCTAACACTCAACAAAGAAGGTCAAAAAGACTATTGGAAGAGAATACTAGATTTTAAACGAATATCTTTTAAATGGTATTTAGTTATTTTTTTTCTTATACCCGCTGTAAGTATTCTAGCAGCAACGCTAAATGGCTATTGGGATACGTATTCATTTTCGCACAAACTGCCATCGCTATATTTAACACTATTATCGGTTCCGCTTGTGCCTATTCTGGAGGAACTGGGTTGGCGGGGTTATGTACTGGATCGTCTACAAGAAAAATATAGTGCGCTGACATCCAGCCTAATTTTAGGTGCTTTGTGGGGACCATGGCATCTGCCAGTATTTTTTTTACAGGGCTCTATTTTTGGGCTCATGCCTTTCGCGTCACTGACATTCTGGCTATACATGTATCATGAAATTGTGATCTCTGTTTGTTTTACTTGGATTTATAACAATACCGCTCGCAGCACATTATCAGCTATCTTATTTCATATCGTACTTGAATTTTGCGCCAACACCGGTCTTATCCCCTGGGACAAAGCAGAACACCGTTACAATGTGTTGTTATGGACTCTCTTTGCAATTGTTATAGCCATTATTTATGGCACTAAAACACTAACTCGTAAGGAAGAAGTGCCTCATGAATAGGTTTTTCAGCCTTACATTACCATAGGAAATTGACCATTAACATAAAAAAATTCTGCATGAAATACGATGGGAGCATTCATTGGATGGGGTGTTGTATAGAACTCCACACTATTTTTGGTGGAATAGCATGAGAATATCTGGAATGTTTTTTCTAATAATTTATTTTGACCCAATGCCTTGGGTGTAAATATATTTAAATTTTTCCCATTTTTTTTGCTTCTGGCAGAATAAGAAATAAAAGCTTCAATGCCATCCGATCGCATCGCTGCTCCTAATGCCAGTGAATCATTATATGATAGGGGGGAAGAAATGCGTTCTCGAAAATCAACAAAGGGTTTTTTGCACAAATCAATGCCACCTTTTGTAGACACATTGATGTTAAAAGCCGTGCAATTAACAGATTTTCCACCAATGTTTCCTGCACTTGCCAATAAAAAATTCAAACGGTGAAATGCTTTTTCACAGAGAGCTGTTTCTAATGCTAAAGAAGCATAAAATAGGTTTCTTTCGTGTCGTTGTCCAAATCGAGATCCGCGTCTTAAAGGTGGATATCTAAAAGGAGTGGATAGTAAATAATGCAATCCTTCAAAAGCCTGTTCGCTTTTTTGATATATAAATTTTGGTTTACTGTCTTCTATTAATTTTTCTAATAGTTCATGTTCCGCCGTGCTATCAACCATTTTTCGTGTAGATGATCGTGATTGATCTTCGACCACACGCCATGCTGTTTCTGTAATCGGTTCGACCCTAGAAATGCCGTTTAAGTGATGCCATATTTGTTTCATGCTAAACCTCGCATTGCGTCCAGATAGGTAACAAGTTCAACCAAGCCTTCTATTTTTTTAGACATCTCAATGGGTTTTTTCCCCAAGTGTGCGTTATCGTTATTGAACCATTCTTGGCATTGTCTTTCGTCTTCGCCCAATAGAGCATCCAGGCTTCTATATATTCGGATCAGCAGTAATGCACATTCTCCCTCTTTGGTGTTGGGAGATAAGAAAGTTTTTTTTCCAAATAATCGGCTTACTTCGGATGTGCTAGAACCTATGATTTCGCTGAGTTCTTTTTGGCTTAAGCCGAGGTTTGTTGCCACAGCGACAATCGCTTTACTCAGTACTGCCGCTGCGGAAGGCGCTTCGGGCGGAGTTACGACTTTGCGTCCAATATAGGGGGCCATACACGGATCTCCTTTATAATTATCCCTATTGAAATATTAGACTATTAAAGTTGCATTTGCAATACATCAGGGGTCAGATCTTGGTTTTATATTGTTAGAGTAGAGACTAACTCTAAAAAATGGGTAAAAAAGTATAGAATCAAGATCTGACCCCTTAAAACCAGGTTACTTGGTCTAGAATTAAGAGAAGACCTAAGTAGATATCCAAGGAAAGGAATGGCTATGATGCAATGCAAACTCGGTAGAATTGTTTTGTTTATGGTCCTAAGCGCTTGTTATACGGAAGCCAATGCTGTTGAACTCACAATTTATAGCAGTGCGGCACCTGGAACCCTTTCTTCTAATAATCCTAATGTGAATGAGATTTTACCCGGGTATGCCTATGTGATCGATCGTAGGGAGTTGACATTACAATTAGGTCAAAATGAAATTCATTATACCCATATTCCGAGTTATATAGATCCGACGACGGTGCAATTTAGATCTTTAACCGATGTGGGAGGTACAGAAATTTTGCAACAAAAATATCGCTTTGATTTATTGAATAATCAAACATTATTGGAGAGCTATCTCGGAAAAGAAATAACCGTTGAACAGGGTCATGGCTCAGATTTGGGTTCTTTTACAGGCACATTATTAAATACTCAAAATGGTCTTACTTTACAAGATAAAAATAAGCAAATTGTCACAGTGAGTAATTATTCTGCCATTCGATTGCCTTTGATAGAAAACGAAGAGTTCAAGCAACCCACTTTGATCTGGAATATTGTTGCAAAAAAACAAGGGTTACATCAAACGGAAACTCGTTATCAAACCAAAGGAATCACGTGGTGGGCAGATTACAATGCACTTTTTGAAGAGAAAAAAGATCCGAATTCAGGAACATTAGAACTGAATTCTTGGGTCACTGTTATGAACAAAACGGGACTGAATTTTGATAACGCTGATCTTAAATTGGTCGCCGGAGATGTGAATACTGCCCAAACACCCCAGCAGCTACCCAGAGCGAATCTTATGATGGCTGCTAAAGTGGGATATAGTGGATCTGCAGGCTTTACAGAAAAGCCTTTTTTTGAATATCATGTTTATGCGCTAAATGGCCAGATTAGTCTTGCAAATAATGCCACACAACAAATTAAATTTTTGCCAAAAATTTCGAAAATACCAGTTGAAAAATTGTATATTTATGATAGCAATCCCGGCATGTTATACACGGGATATAACAATACAGAAAGATATGTCAATACCAACATGCCTGCTAAAGTTGATGTTTATTTAAAATGGAAAAATACCAACAGAGTAGGGTTGGGAATACCGTTACCGGCAGGTCGTGTTCGGATCTCTGCTATCAGTAAATCAAATAAAACCCCAGAATTTATTGGGGAAGATGTTATTGATCATACTGCTCGTGATGAAGAAATCCAAATTAAAATGGGTAGCGCTTTTGATGTGTCTGTAGAAAAAAAACAAACGGATTTTAGCTTAGATGAGAATCGACATATCATGGAAGAATCTTTTGAAATTGGGTTTAAAAATCATAAAGATCATGATGTGAAAGTTTTTATTCAGGAAAATTTCTATAGAACAGCCAATTGGGAAATTCTAAAAAATTCCAACCCGTTTGAAAAAATAAACTCAGGCACTGTAAAATTTCCGTTAGTTGTAAAGGCGGGTAGTGATGCAAAAGTACAGTATACTGTGCGATACACGTGGTAATTTTTAAAACAATGCCTCTACGCTGGTGCCATAACCGCCGCCACTGTTCCCACCGGCTTCATCAAACATTCCTGCTGAGGATCCTCTTCCTGTGGGTAAGGTATCTTCCGTAAAAAATTCAGCCACAGCGCCAGGTTGATCATCGTGTGCTAGCAATCCCGTATTCGGATCAATTTTAACGCTTACAATGCCTGGCGGCGGTTCTAAGGTGTGTTCTGGTTTATCTTTAAGTACCATTTCCATAAAAGATATCCACATCGGCAAAGCAACAACACCGCCGAATTCTTTTTCGCCTAAGGTACGCGGATCATCAAATCCTACCCAGGTTGTTACAACCACATCGCGATTAAAGCCAGAGTACCAGGCATCAAACCATTCATTGGTTGTACCTGTTTTTCCTGCTAAATCGGCGCGTCCGAGGCTTTTGGCGCGTTGTCCTGTACCGACACTGCTTTGAATCGTATCTTGCAATGCAGCGGTCATTAAATAGGCAATTTGAGGGCCAATGCTAGCAGTATTGGTTGGGGAGGGCGCCTCATACACTAAATTGCCTTGATAGTCTTTTATTCTTGTAATTAAATTGGGTGTTACACGATTGCCACCATTCGCAAATACGCAATAGCCTGCTGCAACCTCGAGCGGCGTTAATTCGCCAGCGCCGAGTGCTAAGGGTAAATACGGCGGAAATTTTTCAGGATTAAATCCAAAATTCTGTGAAAATTCGAGGAATTTTTTAACACCCACGGCTTGTAATAGTCGAATCGCAACCATGTTTTGTGAGCGTGCGAGACTTTTACGCAAACTCGTTGGGCCATAAAATTTATTGGTAGAGTTGTGTGGGCGCCAAACAACGCCAGAGACAGGATCGGTAAATGACAAAGGCGCATCATTGATCCTGGTTGCCAAGGTATAGCCTTGTGCTAAGGCGGCAGCCCAAAGAAAGGGTTTAAAACCTGAGCCGGGTTGCCTTTCTGCTTGGGTAACGCGATTAAAACTACTGAGTCTATAATCAAATCCACCCACCATGGCCAGTATGGAACCCGTATCGGGTGCTAAGGCGACGATTGCACCGCCCACTTCTGGGATTTGAACCATTTTCCAACTTTGATCTTGTGTTGCTTCTGTATAGATCACATCACCTATCGCGACAATATCGGAAGGTTTTTTAGGCGAAGCGCCAACGCGAGCGCCTTTCAATTGTGGTCTTGCCCACGATAACCCCGCCCAGGGGATTGCAATGTACCGCCCATCTTGTAGTAGCACTGAAATATCCGCGTTACCGATTCTTGTCACAACACCCGGTAAAATATCACCATAAGAAGGGATATCTCTCAGTTCCTGAGTCCAATTGTCGAGTTCTTGTTCGGGCGTTTTTTTGCGCGTTAATTTAAAATGTATTTGAGTTTTACGATAACCATGTCGTTGATCATATTTTAGCAGAGCTTTCTTTAAGGCCAAATTTGCGGCTAATTGTTGTTCGCTGTCTATGGTGGTATAGACTTCGTAACCCAGGGTATAGATTGCATCACCATAACGAGCGTAGAGATCTTGTCGCACCATTTCTGCAACATACGGGGCTTCAATTTCGGGTGTGTGCGCATGTGATTTTGTGGGTAGTGGCGCATCGATGGCAGCTTTAAATTGATCTGGCGTGATAAAGTCATATGATAACATGCGCTCTAAAACGTGTTTTCGACGCTTGAAAGCGGCGTCAGGATCATGTAGTGGATTAATACTGGAAGGCGCTTGTGGCAGTCCCGCTAACATGGCAATTTGATCTAACGAGAGTTTATCAACAGTGGTGCCATAATAAACAGCTGCGGCAGAAGCGATGCCATAGGCACGTTTTCCAAAATAAATTTTGTTCAAATAGAGTTCCAAGATCTCATCTTTTGTGAGCCCCTTTTCAATTTTAAGCGCAAGCAAAATTTCAGAAAGCTTTCTAATAAATGTCTTTTGTCGCGTCAAGAAAAAGTTTCGGGCAACTTGCATGGTGATAGTACTGCCACCCTGCTTAATAGATGAATTTGTCAGTAAAGTAACACCTGCGCGTAATAAACCCCGAAAATCGACACCCGGGTGTTCATAAAAACGCCTGTCTTCTGTCGCGAGAACGGCATGAATAAGATCTTGAGGCACTTCTGCGAGTGGAATGGGCGTACGTCGTTCCTCTCCAAATTCCGAAATCAGTTTTCCATCATTTGCGTAGATTTTAAGCGGTACGGCTAGACGCATGCCTTTTAGCATATCTACTGAAGGGAGGGTCGATTCTAAGTAAAGAATCGCTACGATCCCAACCACCACCAGTAAAGCCAGAGTTCCTAGTAGTGAACGCCGTATGATTTGAAATAATGCTTCCATAAGTTATCCATATAAGTAAAAAAATAGGCGTGTCTTTATGAAGTATAATACCAAACATAAAACGTACTTTGCCACTGATTAAGGTTACTGTATCTTTTCATATAATTGTAGAATTATTGGCCTTTTTCCCAGCTAAGGCTAGTCTTAAGTTAGACCGCTCTTTGTTTTCGGTCCAAATATTGTTTTTAGTCCCATGTCTCTTGTTTCTTGGTGATAGGGGTTTCCTGTGTTTGGTTTTTTAAAGCCTAAGACAACGCCATTGATTGGGGTGGATATCAGTTCATCTTCCATCAAAATATTAGAACTCAGTCGAGCGCACGGTCGCTATGTGGTTGAAAATTACGGCATTGAATTTTTGCCCGCGCAAAGTGTGATCGAAAGAAATATTAAAGACGTCAATAAAGTCGGTGAAGCCATCCGAAAGCTGATGAAGCGCATGGGGTGTAAGCTGCCGTTTGCAGCAGTGGCTGTTGCGGGATCTTCTGTATTAACACGCATCATTCAACTCAATGCGGATCTCGGCGAGGCGGAGATGGCTGATCAAATTGAAGTAGAAGCAGATCGGTATATTCCTTATCCACTGGAAGAAGTGTATTACGATTTCGAGGTGTTGGATCTTATGTCTAAACGTCCCGAATTTGTGAATGTTTTGTTAGCTGTAACTCGAGCTGAAACCCTCGACATGCGGGTGGCAGCTGTTGCAGATGCAGGCTTGCAGGCAACGGTAGTGGATGTTGAGGGATTAGCGATGGAAAGGGCCTTTGGATTAATTGCCGAACATTTACCTACAAAAAAAGCAGGTAACAATGTTGCAGTCATCGATCTGGGATCTGCCAATTCGACGTTGTATGTTTTTAAAGATAGGCATTCAATATACAGCCGGGATCAGGCGTTTGGTGGCAAGCATCTCACTGACGAAATTCAAAGACGATATGGATTATCCGCGGAAGAAGCGGTCGCTGCACAAAAGTATGGCGGTTTGCCCGAAGATTATACAACAGAGGTATTAACACTATTTAAAGAAACAGCAGTTCAACAGATTGGACGTGCACTACAGGTCTTTTTTTCTTCGAGTGAAGAAGCAGAAATCCATTATATTGTATTAGCAGGTGGTGTTGCCATGTTGCCTGGCTTAGATGCATTAATTCAAGAAAAATTAAATATTAAAACATCTGTTGCGAACCCATTTGTAGACATGGAAATAGCAGAGCGTGTAAATAAAAATAATTTAATGGAAGAAGCCTCCGCATTAATGTTGACGTGTGGGCTTGCTTTAAGGACCTTCGACAATGAGTAAAATTAATTTATTACCTTGGCGCGAGGGGTTAAAAAAAGTCAAGAATCAGATTTTTTATGTCATTTTAGGTAGTTTAATCGCAGCTAGCGTGTTGGTTACAGTGCTGATTGATAGATATCTTAATTATAAAGTAGCTGTCGAAAATGCAAACATTCAATATATCAATCAAGAATTAAAAAAAGCAAAAGAAGAAGTGGCTGAGGTTAAATCGCTAAAGCGCAATAAAAAACAGCTTTTAGAACGGATGAATATTATTCAATCCCTTCAAGCAGACAGACCTTCTGCCGTTAAATTGTTGGATATGGTGCCTAGGGTGTTGCCAGATGGCCTGTATCTCGTCAATTTATCACGAAAAGAGACTGTTCCAGAAACAGAGACGACGTCTACCAATGAAAAAGAAAAAACCAGTGACATGGTGGCGAAAAAAAACGGGCTGGGTAATAAAAAATATAGCGTGGTTATTCAAGGAGTTGCTTTAACAAATGGCAGTATTTCTGTTTTTCTGAAAAACCTAGAGAAAATAAAATGGATCGCAGAAGTTAAGTTAAATGAAGTCTCTATTAATAAAGATGGAGATGGTCTTAATTTTAATCTTGGTTTTACACAGAATTTAGTCGAAGGGGAGTAACGCGTGGAAATCGCTGGCGTTAAGATTGATGAACTTGATTTTGAAGATATTGGGAGTTGGCCTGTAATATTGCGATGGATTGTTATTGCCTTTGTATGCGGTATAATAATTTTTTTGGGATATCTGTTAAATTGGAGTGATAAAATAGTTTCCTTAAGCACTGCGCAAGACAAAGAAGCGGCCATTAGAATTTTATTTAGTGATACACAGCGACAGGTGGCAAATTTAGAAACTTATAAATCAGAAGTAAAAGAAGTCGAAAAAAATCTGAATAAATTAACAGAAGAATTGCCATCCAAAAATGAACAGGCGGGATTGTTGGAGGACATCTCACAAGAAGCAGTGAGTAATGGATTGCAATTAGTGACGATTAGACCTGGAAAACAAGAGAATAAAGGATTCTACCAAGAAAATCCCATTGAGTTAACTGTAACTGGAAATGCGAATGGCTTTGGTGCATTTGTGGGCAAGGTTTCAAATATGAATAGAATTGTTACTTTTCATGAATTCTCAATTACAAAGAACGATACGGGAGGGAAGGGGCCATTAATGATGGTTGTTGTTGCAAAAACCTATTGGGCGACAGGGAAGAGGTAGTTGGCATAATGAGACTGACGAGCACATTTATTTTAATATTTATTTCAGCAATACTGAGTGGGTGTGCACCCCAAGTTGATGAAGATGTTGTTAAGTTTGTTAAAGAAGCAAAAGAACAAAAATCAAAGTATGTGAGTAAAATTCCGAAGATTCCAGAGACAGTTTCTTTTCAGTATAAAGCTTTTGAGTTTCGAGATCCTTTTGTTCCTTATTCAACACCGAGCGCCGAAATTGGCGGTTCGTTATATTCAGGGGGGCCTGATCTGAATCGGCCTCGGGAGGCTTTAGAGGCGTTTCCCTTAGATTCCTTAGAAATGGTTGGAACAATAGAACGCGATGGGATATTTTTTGCATTGTTAAAAAATACATCTGGCAATATTTATCGTGCGAGTGTGGGTAATTATGTAGGACAAAATTCAGGAAAAATTGAAAAAATCAATGCGACAGAAATAGCAGTTAAAGAATGGCTATCTAATGGAAAAGGCGGATGGCGCGAGCATGTTGTGAGTATTCCACTGCGCAGCAAAAGCAGTGTGACGAAGGGAGCATAGTATATGGATAGGAAACACACATTTCTGAACAGATTTAGAGGTATTTTTCTTTGGTTGTTGATGGGGTTATTATGCATGATATGTCATAATAGCGTGTCGGCAGTTGAAATAAGCCAGTTGATGAATCTCGAGGTGCGCCCACAAAGCGCTAATAAAACTCAGGTGGTATTAGAGTTTTCTGGCTCGGCTGTTTCTCCTAAAAATTTTTCTGTAGAAAATCCTCCCACCGTTGTTTTTGATTTTCCCTCGGTTAAAAACAAACTTTCTAAATCATTAAGTAATCAAACACTCTCAGATAGCATTTTAAAAAAAATAAATGTTATAGAAACCGATACTAAAACCCGGGTAGTTATTGATATGAAACAGCTGAGTTTTTTTGACACTGAAGTAACAGGTAACATTCTAAAAATTACGTTTGAAGATAGCATGCCAGTCAAAAATGCGCAGAAAAAAAGAGGGCTGAATCATGCGAGCTACCAAATAAAATCCATCGATTTTAGAAGGGGCGAACATGGGGAAGGGCGGCTTGAAGTTGATTTGTCAACATCCAAAGCACTCGTCGATTTTAAAGAAGAAAGCGGGCGAATCAATATTGAATTTATAGGCGCCACGCTACGGAATAGTTTAGTTAAGCGTTATGATGTTGCTGATTTTGCAACCCCTGTTCAAATGGTAACCGTTTCAAAAACGGATTCAAATGTCGTCATGCAAATTGATGCAACTGGAAATTACGATAATATCGCCTATCAACTCGATAACAAATTTATTGTAGAGGTTCGTAATATTACAAAAGCAGAAAACGATGCTTTTAAAGAATTAACCGGGAAGTATTCGGGAGATAAAATATCTTTAAATTTTCAAGACATTGAGATCCGAGCCATCTTACAAATTATTGCCGATTTTTCGGGATTTAATATTATTGCCAGTGATAGTGTTAAGGGTAATATTACCTTGCGCCTTCAAAATGTGCCGTGGGATCAAGCGTTAGATATTATCTTGAAAAGTGAAGGATTAGATAAAAGACAATATGGCAATGTTATGTTGGTGGGGCCTACAGCAGAAATAGCCTCCAGAGAAAAAGTTGAGCTTGATAGTCAAAAGCAAATGGAAGAGTTGGGCTCTCTGAAATCTGAATTAGTCCAAATTAATTATGCAAGCGCGGAGGATTTATCAACTTTATTAAAAGATAAAACAAACTCATTAATGACATCACGTGGTACAGTGTCTGTTGATAAGCGAACCAATACCTTGTTAATACAAGATATTCC
>JBPOIR010000085.1:0-3234 GCA_052034335.1 Pseudomonadota bacterium
TCAGTTAGAACTGTTGTCAGTTAATGGCTCAAGAGAACAAAGAGCTTCAATCTCTTCTTGTAGTTCCTCTTCAGGAATGTTTACATTTTTATAAAGTAGTGAGATTTCTTCAGGTGAATAACCGTGAAGTTCAAGAAGTAGTTCACTGATCATAGAATGTTTCCTTGTCAGTTAGAGTTTAGGTTGTGGTATTCGGGCGAGACATAGATTACCTCGCCTGTTTCAAGTTCAAACAGAGGTTGATAGAAATTCATCTCCAACATAGAGATGTATTCTTGTTTATCAACACAGTTTCCAACCGTATATCCTGGTTTAGTGAAGCTGGGTTCACAACTAACCCAAAATTCTCCATTGTTTTTAATCCAGACAAATTGCTTAACAGGCTCAGGTGTAGTCAGTGAATCTCTATACATAACCCAACTCTACCATACTATCAGTCAGGTTGCAACATCTATTTCTCAGTTTAATAAACAACGACTATGAAAATTTTCTTCTGGTGATCCGGTATAAGTAAACATTCTCATATTGTTAAAGAGCATGTATAGTTTATAACAATCATAATTTGTTATTTTAACTGCCAAAACAATAAACACAATATTCGTTACAAATATCATTCCTGGTTTTATCTGATTATATTTTAACATGGCATCTTATAGTTTTATAGTTAGGGATGTTTAAGATTTGAATTGTGTTTTGACAAGTAAGAACTAATATATCAGTGTTATCTTGGTGGGTTTTATTCTGTGATATTTTTAATACCATAGAGATTCTATAAGCCATAGGCCAATCTTGATAAATAAGGTCACCAACGACTAATTCTCTTGGATATTTAAATTTGATCTTAAAAAACAACTACTGTTCCTGGTTTAAAATTAGTGAAGTGGGTTGAGTTGGTCATCTATTACAACATTAATAATCATTAGTTCCTCTGGATATCCTTCTTGTCCTGCTCTTGCTAGTATTCTGTTCTCTGCTTCTTTTTCAGAGCCAGCAGATACTCTAACTCTTTTTTCAGCAGATTTTCTTGACCTACTAAATGGGTCCATATATGATACTATATAGTTTTTTTGATTGGCATGTTTGTGTTTTATGGTGAATGACATTGGTCCTTTGTTGCAATATAGCATTGCTTATAGCATAACACAGTGCTCCCATAGGTTAGGAGTTGTGTTAGTCTTTCTGTATAAGATTGGTCCGTGTTCAGATGGATCATAGTCATCCACTAAAACAACATTACCAAATGGTCTTGTTTTTAGAGATTCACCCTGGAACTTCCATGTGGCTACTATCTCTTCTTCTGTTGAAAGTATATCTATTTCATCTGTAACTGGTAGTTTTACTATGTTTTCCATGTTTGTCCTAAATTACTAGTTGATCTAAATCACTGTATAAAACATCTACTTTAATGTTTCCACGTTCATTAAGAACTAGCACATTTACTGTTTCTACTTTTGTGTCTTCATCTGTAAGATACTTGTCTACTTTTGATATTAACTTTAAGATTAAATGAACATAAGTTTTTTCTAGATTTGTTGTTAAATCTCCTGGTTTTATTAGGTTAAGATCTAACATGAGATTACAGTGTCCATATCAGCAAACAAAGGTTCAATAAAAATCTTGACTGAGTCATAAACTAAAGCATCTTGTTGCTCAGTCGTAGTTCCATCAAAGTTGGCATAAACAGTAACAGATGTTAATAGTTTTAATACTATTAATAGTTTGTTATCATCGTACACTGAATTAGTAAGAATTATACTCCCTAGTTTAACAGGAGAATTAAATTGTTTCATGATACAACTTCAAAATACCCACGACAAAAAACTACTTTTTCTATGACTTGGTTTGGTAACAAACATAATGTATCAATATAAGACATATTGTCTGTATCAATAACATGTATGACTATTAATATACCAAATCTATCACTTGTTGAATTTTTTAGTTGACTTAATCTAACTAAATTTCCAGGTTTTATTTTTGTCACTGATATTTTCGTTCAGGAACAGGAATTGCTGTTAATCTCCAGTGACCTTCTGAGAAGAATTTATATTTTAGTTTTACGGTTATCATTATGTTGTTACTACTTCCTTGTTGATATCTTCGTAGAGTGTATTTTCTTTTACTGTAGATTCTTTAGTAAGAACCAAAGCCCTACAGGTTTTTATTATTTGATTATCGGTTTTTAAATCTTTTGTTTGGTATAAAACTTCTAGTATGACAGCAATTGAAGCACGACCATACCAAACAACAGTTCCAGATTTTAAACTATTAAACCAGTTGTTTGTTGAGGTCTTCATACAACCAAACTGCCTTTACTGGACCTTCATCTGTTAAGACTAAACAAAACGATTGTGAGTATTCCGGCCGAAAATATTCTTCTCTTAATACTTTGAGTATTACGACATAATAATCAGAATCATAAGGAAACCGTACTATCATTCCTGGTTTAAAATATTTCATCCAAGTCACTAAACACTGAAATGGTTTTTATGTTTTTTCCATTACAAAAAGCAAGAACTGTACATGTTTCATATTTAGTACCTTCAAGAGTTACTCTAGGAGTTGGATACTCAACTATTGCTAATACAACAGAAAAATCTTCTTTTCTCCTAACTAAAGATCCAGGTTTAATGTTCATTATTATTTGGGTTCAACATAGTCAAAACACAGTTGTAGAACTTCATCATAAGAACCAGCTTTAAAAGCTTTGTCTTGCCATTCTTTCTCTTTGTCTTTTAGTCCTGCTTTTCTTAGAGCGGATGAAACTAAAGAAATGATGTTATAAACATTACCGTTTTGACCTGTGAGTTTTACTGTTGGTTTATTATCCATTTATATTCAACTCTAACATGTTGGCACGGTGGATGCAACAACATCAAATTGAATATCATCAAACAAACTATTCATTCATCCCAATGCCAGCCTTTGAAGTAACTGACCTCTACGTCTACCCTAGTTCCCTTGGGATCATAGTCAGGGAAAACCTTAAACCCTTGCTGCTTTAGTAAAAACTCTAACTGGAGTCTCATAGCTTGGGAGTTGGTTGTGATGTATATATGTGAATGTTTTCCGTAGGTTTCATCACAGAATCCTTTGACTGTTTCTGGTACTTTGATTTGTTCTGGATAGACAGAGTTGATCTGTTTGAGATATTCTAGTAGTTTTTTACGTGATTTCATTATATTTTATACTTTCTTTTAACAATCTTACCGGAGTTGGTTAACCAACTAATTT
>JBPOIR010000038.1:0-19281 GCA_052034335.1 Pseudomonadota bacterium
TTAAATTATATATACAATTGGAATTAGAGCTTATCAGTCGGTTAAGGGAACGATCAGAAGCCGAGGCTATACAGGTATTTGCGACAAATTTGCGTGATTTATTAATGAGTGCGCCTGCGGGCACTCGTCCAACGCTGGGATTAGATCCTGGCTTTAGAACGGGTGTTAAAGTGGCTGTGGTGGATGCCACTGGCAAGGTTGTGCAACACAGTACTATTTATCCACATGCACCCAAAAATGCGTGGGATGAATCCATTGAAGTCTTGGCAACACTGTGTCGCTTGTACAAAGTAGAATTGATTAGCATTGGAAATGGAACGGCATCTCGCGAGACCGATCAATTGGTGATTGATCTGATTAAAAAATACCCTGATTTACATCTTAAAAAAATCGTGGTTTCGGAAGCAGGCGCATCTGTTTACTCTGCTTCTAAACTGGCCTCAGAGGAGTTTCCGGATTTGGATGTCAGTATTCGAGGGGCGGTTTCTATTGCAAGACGATTGCAAGATCCGTTGGCTGAATTAGTTAAAATCGATCCCAAAGCCATTGGGGTTGGGCAATATCAACATGATGTTAGCCAAAGTCGCTTGGCGCATTCGCTCGAATCGGTGGTTGAAGATTGTGTGAACGCGGTAGGCGTTGATGTCAATACCGCTTCTGTGCCGTTGTTGGCGCGCGTTTCGGGCTTAAATGCAACATTAGCAAAAAATATTGTGGCATTTCGAGATGATCACGGCGCATTTAAAAATCGACAAGAACTGACGAAAATCCCAAGATTGGGGGCTAAAACATTCGAACAGGCGGCTGGATTTCTACGTATACTTTCAGGAGAAAATCCATTAGATGCCTCAGCGGTGCATCCTGAAGCCTATCCCGTTGTAGAAAAGGTTTTGTTAAAAACCCAGAAAAACATGGTTGATATTATTGGCAACAAGCCGTTCTTAAACACCTTACATCCTGAAGAATATACGGATGAACGATTTGGATTGCCAACGGTAACCGATATTTTTCTTGAGCTCGAAAAACCCGGCAGAGATCCGCGTCCCGAGTTTAAGACAGCGGCTTTTAATCAAACAGTGCAAACGCTGAATGATGTAAAACCGGGGATGATTCTAGAAGGCGTTGTGACTAACGTCGCTAATTTTGGTGCATTTGTCGATATCGGTGTTCATCAAGATGGGTTGGTGCATATTTCTGCGTTGGCAGATAAGTTTGTACAAAATCCACGCGATATTGTTAAGGCGGGTGATATTGTCACCACCAAAGTATTAGAGGTGGATGTAAAACGCAAGCGTATTGCACTGACGTTAAGGTTACAAGATGAAGTGCGCGTTCATCCAATAGCCAATGGTACAACAGCGCCAACCAGAACGGCATCTGGTTTAGATAAAATATCCAAAGAATTTCAGCGTTTTCCTGTTGTAAAAAAACAAACTGAAATAAAAAATTCTTTGGGGACATTGCTCGAGGCTGCATTTAAGAAAAAAGAGTCCTAAGGGCCTTCTGCACAAATAATATGTTCTTTTTTTGCTCGCTCAACTCGCTACGCTCAAACATTAGCTCGCTTAAAAGAACATATTATTTGTGCAGAGCGCCTAAAGTACGGCTTGATATCTTTGCGAGAGATAGGCATAATCGCCGACTGTTTCAACAATAAAGTCATTGGAGAGTAGTATGGCGATTAAAAAATCGAAAAAATCAAACAAAGCGGGAAATCAAAAGCAACTTTTAGGACGAAAAAAGCAAACACGAATCGAAATTTTACGTTCGATTGCCGATAATACGGGATTGCCCAAAGTGCAAGTTGAATCCGTGTTTTCGGCGCTTACAGCACTATTACACGGGCATATGCAAAAGCGCGGTTCAGGCGAATTTACAGTGCCGGTGATAGGCATTAAGGTGCGTCGGGTGACGAAAAAAGCCACAAAGCCACGCAAAATGGTCAGTCCTTTAACTGGGCAAGAAGCGTTGATTCCTGGGAAGCCTGCGCGAATGGCAATTAAATTAACGGCATTGAAGCCTTTAAAGTTGGCCGTATTAGGATAACAATAGGATAGGGAAGGTATTGTAAGAACCGGTCTTATTGGCTGGTTTGAACTAAAATTCGGGATATTGCACGTTTTGGCGTTTATTTAATGTGGATTGCTGGGTTTAGCTCCTGAACTCTTGTCAGAATTGCTTGCCTAATAATAATATATTCTTGTCAATATGGTAGAATATGAGCGAGCAGAAGGCGTTTAAGAGAGTATAGTGCAATGTCTCGAAAAAGGAAAAATTTAGGGTTTGTGCGTGATTTCGAGCTCGAGAAGCGGGACGACGATCTTCAGTTGCTTACCACTATCGAAAAACAAGTACAAGGTGTGCTGGGTGAAGTGCAATATATTACAGAAACCATAGACACCCATAAAAAAATTGCGCCCGTAGAAGATATTGAAGCAAAAATAAAAGAGTCTTACAAAAAAATTAAAAAATTAATGAACTCTGAAAATGTCGATCCCAGCATAGCATTAGAGGGGAATGCCAACCGGCGCACTTCGGGTGGCATTGATGTTGAAAAAAATCCATTAATTAAAGAAATGGGCGGCATGCCGCTTGAAAATATTTCATCTGAATGGCGTGAGCAAATCGAAGGAAAAATTTTAGATAAAGCTGAATTGGAAAATTTAGTCAACAAGAAGTTGAAAAACCGTGCTAAATTAGCCAATCAATTAAAAGAAAAAAATAAATTAAAATCCCAACCGAAGATGCGTGCTGGCCAGCAGATAACGCCAAAATTCAAAAAAATCCAAATGCAAGAAACACTCAAATACATTTTGAAAGAAGAACCAAAGCCAATACCTGCTCCAAAACCGCCCCCTGTACCACGGCCGTTCGGTTATGGTTAATCAATCCATTTCTAAAGAAATTCTATTTGGAACTTTCGACAGCGTGCTAAAGTGCGTGCGGGATGGATCCGATGTTAACGAAAAAGATGTTTATGGTTTAACCCCATTAATCGAAGCAACATTAAAAAAAGATGTTCGTATTGCAGCGCTATTGCTAGAAAATGGCGCTAAAATTAACCAAGAAGATATTAGCGGACAAACCGCATTGCAGTGGGCGGTTAATCGTTATCATGTTCCTCTTTGTGAGTTTTTTTTACAGCATAAAGCAGATCCAAACCATTATTCTGCAGATGGCCAACCCTTATTAGTAAACCCTATTTTGCGCGAACAAAAAGATATCGTTCAACTGCTAACATCCTTTGGTGCAGAGTTGGATTTCGCACGCGATTTTATCAATGCGAAATTGATTGGTCACCGTTATGAGTTAACAGGCCGCGCACGTATTCTTAACCCCGATAATTATTTTATTGATTTAAATTACGAAGGTTTTTTCCTGGAGTTCACAGTTGGTATTATTTGTCGCACCCTTCAAAATTTTATGAATAGTTCTGCGAGCAATCAATTTGGTTCTTATGCAACAGTCTTAAGTAAAGTTGCGAGAACATTAAAAGCCGCTTCTCAAATTATACCGTACAAGTATGTAACCGAGCCGTCTCCAGACCAAGATGTTTTTATTCGCCGTGTTTTGAATGATGATTTAGTGGTTATCCCGGTCTCTTATGAAGGGCATGCGATTACTTTTGTTAAATATGGTAAATTATTTGCGAAATGCGATCGGGGCGTAAAGCATATTGTAGACACGGTTGTGATCTCAGAAGTGGGCAACCCCGTTGCATTAAACGCCGATTTTTTAAAAGACTTAATGTATAATCACAAATCAGACGAATATATTAACAAAGATATAAAAACTATTTTGGGGTTAACACCCTTAACGACGTTACCTGCACGGTATCAGCTAAGCGGTAATTGTTCTTGGGCCAATGTCGAGGCCAGTGTGCCTGCTATGATGTTTATGTTAATGTTTAGAGGCAACTTAGAAAGTCGGGGCGAAATTGCCGCTTTAAAAAAATCCATTATGGAGTATTACGATACTTGGGTAGACTGGGATAAAGATCGCATTTTAAACGAGTGCATTGAATCGTTTCATGATGCCAACAAACAAAAAAAGGCTGCAAAGGCATCTATTTTAGCAGCCATTCTTTTTCAGCGCTGCAGAGCCTCGCATAAAAACGAAATCGAAAGAGCGAAAAGAATATTATCGATATTAATCTTGCCTGAATATAATTATATTTTAAAAACCTACATAAAAGTTTATTACACGCGCATGGCTGGAAGGCTCGGCGAAGATTTTATGGAGGTGTTAAGGGCGTGTGGGTTGGATATGAATACATTAACCCTCCGAAAATCGCGGTAAACTCCTCTCATTCGCCCTACGGGCATCTCTCCACTTTTGGCATTCATTAATGCAGTGTTTTTATACAGTAAAAATTGATAGTGTGAGGATCATACTCAAGCAAACGCGCAATCAAATTGTTATCATCCCGCTGTCATTTTTGATATGCTGAACACATGTTAAAAAACGCGATTTTGAAAAGTGCCCAATTCCATTCGCCGCTCGGCCCCATACTGGCCATTGCCGATGATGCAGCGTTGTATCTTTTAGAATTTGTAGACGCCCGTGGTGTGGCGCGCGAAGTCGAAAATCTTCGCGTCAAAATAAAAGCAGAGATTATGCCAGGCAGTGCTAATCCCATTATTTCTATCGAAAAAGAATTAAAAGCTTATTTTGCAGGCGATTTAAAAATTTTCAAAACGCCGGTTAAGCTTTTAGGCACGCCGTTTCAGCAACTGGTTTGGTCGGCGTTGATGCACATTCCCTATGGTGAAACGAGAAGTTATGCAGAACAAGCCATTGCGATTAAAAAGCCAACAGCATTTAGAGCCGTTGCCAATGCCAACGGCGCTAATCAGCTGGCCATCATCGTTCCCTGCCATCGAATTATTAATACGAACGGAGCCTTAGGTGGATATGGCGGCGGCATTAAACGCAAAAAATGGCTGTTGGATCATGAAAAAAATGTATATTAAAAATAGGATGACTTTGGGCTATTTCTAAATCCATTTTATTGTTAGAATAACACCCATATGAGTACTTCCTTGGCAGCCTTACTTGATCCGTTAAATATCGCACAACAAAAGGCGGTAGCGGCGCCCTTTGGCAATTTGTTAGTACTTGCAGGCGCAGGTAGTGGTAAAACGCGTGTTTTGGTGCATCGTATTGCTTGGCTTATTAGTCAACAAGCCGCACCCGCCAGTAGTATTTTAGCGGTAACCTTCACCAATAAGGCCGCGGCAGAAATGCGCGGGCGCCTAGAGCAGATGTTGGGCAGAGATGCACAAGGCATGTGGGTTGGCACTTTCCATGGCCTGTCTCATAAAATTTTACGGCTACATTGGCAAGAAGCGGGTTTACCAGAAGCATTTCAGGTAATAGACGGCGAGGATCAATTGCAACTCATTCGCCGCTTGTTTAAAACATTGGGCGTTAATGAAGATCGATACGAACCTAAAAAAATACAAGGGTTTATCAATCGTAAAAAAGATGAAGGCATTCGTGCAAATCAATTGTTAAGTGCAGAAAGTGGTTTTGAACAGGTCAACCACGATGTTTATTTACATTATGAGCGTCTTTGTAATGAAAGTGGCTTAGTCGACTTTGCAGAACTTTTATTGCGTGCTTACGAAGTGTTAAAAACGAACGCGGAACTGTTAGCTTATTACCAAGCCCGGTTTTTGCATGTATTAGTCGATGAATTTCAAGATACCAACGGCATACAATATCTCTGGTTGTCGTTATTGGCAGGCCAATCTAAATCGGTAACCGTTGTGGGAGACGATGATCAATCCATTTACGGATGGCGAGGCGCTAAAGTAGAAAATATTCGACGTTTCGAAAAAGAATTTTCCGGTACACAATTAATTAGGCTAGAGCAAAACTATCGCTCGACTAGCACGATTTTGGCAGCCGCAAATGCTTTAATTTCTTATAATGGCGGTCGATTTGGAAAGACGCTATGGACAGAAGGTGAAAAAGGCGACCCCATTATATTGTATGCAGGATTTAACGAAGAAGACGAAGCATTGTTTGTCGTGCGAGAGATCCGCGAATGGATTGCAGAGGGCGGAAAATCAAGCGAAGTTGGCGTTCTTTACCGATCAAATGCCCAGTCACGCGTGCTAGAAGAAGCTTTTGTGCGTGCAGGGATACCCTATACGATTTATGGCGGCTTACGCTTTTTTGAACGCGCCGAAATTAAAGATGCTTTGGCTTATTTAAGACTCGTTGTTAATTGCAAAGATAATACTTCATTTGATCGCGTGGTCAATGTGCCACCGCGTGGTATTGGCGAGCAAACCTTAAAGAAGATAGAAGCGATTGCAGAAGAATATCACTGTAGTTTATGGGATGCTGCAAAAAAATCTTTAGAAATGGGGTTAATCACCAGTAGAGCGGGTTCAGGGTTGTCGACCTTCATTGCATTGGTCGAAAAACTGATGGCCAATGTTGCCGGTGGTGCCTTAACAAGCTTAATTGAAGCGGTTATTCGCGAGAGCGGATTATTAGCGTTTTACAAAGAACAAAAAGGTGAAAAAGCACAAAATCGCATCGAAAACTTAGAAGAATTAATCAATGCTGCCACGGATTTTGAAGCGGAATACCCGAATGATGGCGAAAACTCTCCGTTGTTGGCGTTTTTATCTTACACAGCGCTAGAAGCAGGCGATCGCAAAAATGGTCATTTAGAAGATACGGTTCAATTAATGACATTACATTCTGCCAAAGGGCTAGAATTTCCATTGGTCTTTATTTGTGGCTTAGAAGAGGGTTTATTTCCGCACCATTTTTCACGCGAAAATCCAGAAGCATTAGAAGAAGAACGACGCTTGTGTTATGTTGGCGTGACACGCGCTAGAAAAAAACTATTTCTTACGCATGCTGAAAAAAGGCGCGTATTTGGACGCGATGAAGAGCGTCGTCCTTCTCGATTTATTAAAGAAATCCCAGAAAATTTACTCAAAGAAACGAATAGGCGTGTCAGTATTCGACATCATGCCGTTGTAGATTATTCTGTTGGGGATGATGAAGTTGACATCTATGGATTTTGTATGGGACAGCGTGTGCGGCACCCCAAATTTGGACAGGGTACGGTGGTTGATCACGAAGGCAAAAATGATCGCGCCCGCGTACATGTTCGTTTTGATGCATATGGTAGCAAGTGGTTGGCCTTGGCGTATGCTAACTTAGAAGCAGTTTAAAGAAAAATTTTATACATAATAATTAGTAAAGTTCAACGCATTTAAGTTCTTGTTCTTTCAAAAGCTTCATCAAAGATCCTAGTTAGGATAGTTTAACCGTTGTGATTCGTTGTGAAACGACGAGGGTAAATCGATAATATGACGTTCACGGTCTGCTGCAAATGCTAAGCAGGCCAGAATATCTTGTGATGTTAATTCTGGAAAATCTGATAAGAGTTCTTTAATACTCATGCCTGATGCCAAGTGTTCTAGTACATCATAAACGGTAATTCGCAAACCACGCACGCAAGGCTTGCCACCACGTTTACCGGGTTCAACCGTAATTCTGTCTCGATAGTGTTCCATGTTTAATCCTCTTAGTTATGTATAAATATTGTTTTTCAAATTAAAGGTTACCAATAATAGCCGGAATAAGCAAGAAAAAAGGCGATTTTGATATTTCGTGTTCAAGCATAATATTAGTTGAGTTACCGCATATACAACAAAAATAAATGGTTATTTCCGATTTTCAGTCAACAAGGCCGTAAATTCATTTTCCGGCAAGTTTTTCCCAAACAAATACCCTTGGATCAAATCGCATCCTTCTTTGTGTAAAAAATTAAATTGTGCTTCTGTTTCCACCCCCTCCGCAATCACTTTGAATTTTAATTGTTTTGCCAGGGCGAGAATCGTTGTAATAATCGCGCCATCATCTAAGGCTTTATTTGCATGTTCAATATTTCGGATAAACGATTGATCAATTTTTAAATAATCAACAGGAAATTTTCTTAGGCTGCTTAAAGAAGAATATCCCGTTCCAAAGTCATCAATGGAAATTTTAATGCCCATGCTTTTTAGAACGCGCAGCATCAGTAAAGATTTTTCAATATTTTCCATAACGAGGCTTTCAGTTAACTCGAGTTCTAGAAAATGAGCATTTAATTTACTGTCCCAAAGTGCACTGGCGACTTGTTCTGCAATGTCTCCCATTTTAAATTGATAAGCCGATAGGTTAACGGCAATCGAGAAATCCTTAAACCCTTGATCGTGCCATTTTTTAGTTTGCACACACGCTTCTCTTAAAATCCAATTACCAATACTAATAATAAGCCCTGTTTGTTCAGCAAGTGGGATAAACAGTGCCGGAGATACCCTCCCCAGCTCAGGATTAATCCATTGCAGCAATGCCTCTGCGCCTACTATTTTGCGTGTTTTAATATCCACTTTGGGTTGATAATAAACAAAGAGTTCTTTATTGGCAATGGCTTCTCGTAAATGTACTTCCATGGTTCGTTTTGCAACTATTTCGGTATTCATTGCCAGTGTATAATAACTAAATGTATTGCTGCCGATTTCTTTAGCCTGATGTCGTGCGATGCCGGCAAATTTTAATAAAGATTCAGCATTTTCGCTGTCTTCGGGATAAATACTAATCCCAATAGAAGCGGTTGTTCTTATTTCATTTTCTTGTATTGAAAAAGGTTGAGCCAATAAAGCCAATATTCTTCTGGCTTCATCATCTATGTTATTTTGCGTGTCGATCTGATCAATCATAATTGTAAATTGATCGCTGCCCAGGCGTGCCAACAAATTCCGTTTATTTGAAAAGTTAATGCTTAAACGTTTGGCGATGGCTTGCAGTAATCCATCTCCAATGTCGTAGCCCAAAGAATCTTTGATGCTTCGAAAATTATCAACATCTAAAAAGAAAAGTGCAAGCTTTTGATGTTTTTCTCTTGGTAGTGCAATCTTGTTTTTTAAGTTTTCGAAAAATTGTGTTCGATTTGGCAAGCCCGTTAAAGGATCCGCATTAGAAAAATGCACGACTTTTTCAATGGTGGTTTCGAGTTCTGCTAATAATTTCTTAAAGTGTGTATAGAGCCAAATTAAACAGGCGAATGAAATAGCAAGCAAAAGACCTATCGCCATATATAAACTTAACGTGATACTACTCATTGTTTATTCCTGTGCTCTTTCATGCCCAAGACGGATTAATTCGCAAGAGTCTGTTTAATGACTACTTTATAAGTATAGTAGAGCCAGGCATAATCTGTGGTTGATATTCTTAAAATCGAGTCTAAAACGATGCTTGTTATTCCGAAAAACCCGTTTATTTTAGTGGATGGTTCTTCCTATTTGTTTCGTGCATACCATGCGCTCCCGCCTCTTACCACTTCTAAAGGTCTGCCAACAGGTGCGATTTATGGGGTGGTTAATATGTTGCGCAAACTTATCAAAACCTATCACCCTGAAAAAATGGCTGTTGTGTTTGACAGTAAAGAGAAAAATTTTCGACACGCATTGTACGAACCCTATAAAGCCAATCGCACTGTGATGCCAGATGAATTGCAGCAACAAATAGAACCATTGCATGCCATTATTAAAGCGATGGGTTTGCCATTGGTCGTTATTCCTGGCATAGAAGCAGACGATATCATTGGCACGCTAGCAGAGCAGGCGAAAGCGAATGGCATATTTACTTTAATCTCTACGGGCGATAAAGATTTTACACAACTTGTGTGCGAAGAAATTTTTTTAATTAATACCATGTCAGATAATATCTTTGATCGCGCACGTGTGATAGAAAAATTTGAAGTGCCCCCCGAACAAATGATTGATTATTTAACATTGATAGGTGACACCGTGGATAACGTACCCGGTGTGCCAAAAGTGGGGCCAAAAACCGCGATTAAATGGCTTAAAACCTATGGTAGCTTGCAAGGGGTTGTTGCGCATGCCTTGGATATCCCTGGAAAAGTTGGCGAAAATCTTCGCGATGCTTTAGAGCAGCTTCCCTTATTTAAAGAACTTGTTACTATTCAAGTCCATTTACCCATTGAATATAAAGTCGCTGATTTTGTTCCCCAAAAACAAGAGATGGAAAAATTAAAAAATTTATTTTCAGAATTGGAATTTAAAACCTGGTTAAAAGACTTAAATGGATTTGAAGCAGAAAACGAATCGGAAATGGCAAAAAGATCACAAGCGACAAAAGAAGATGTGAAAAATAATAATGCTGAAAAGCTCGAAGAGAATTTAGCAATCTATGAAACAATTTTAGAAAAAACCGTTTTTGAAAAATGGCTGAAAAAACTTAAAAATTCGGCGTTGTTTGCTTTTGACACAGAAACAACCAGTTTGGAGTATATGTTGGCGGAAATTGTAGGATTGTCTTTTGCGGTTACTCCAGGTGAGGCCGCTTATCTTCCGGTGGGACATAATTACATGGGTGCGCCACCGCAATTAAATAGAGAGTGGGTATTAGAACAATTGCGCCCCGTGTTAGAAGATAAAAAACGACTCAAAGTAGGCCATAATTTGAAGTATGATAGTGAAGTGTTGGCGAATCATGGTATTATGTTACAGGGTATCGCTTTTGACACTATGTTAGAATCTTATGTGCTAGACAGTACGGCAACAAGACACGATATGGATACTTTAGCAGAACGCCATTTGCAGTATAAAACAATCTCTTTTGCAGAAGTGGCTGGCAAAGGTGTCAAACAAATCACATTTAACCAAGTGCCTTTAGAAGGCGCTGCTTTTTATGCTGCGGAAGATGCAGACGTCACATTAAAATTGCATCAGAAATTTTGGCCATTATTGCAACAATTGCCAAAACAAAAAAGTGTTTTTGAAACAATTGAGATGCCATTGGTGCCTGTTTTGGTGCGCATGGAGCGTGGTGGTGTTTTAATTGATCCGCAATGCTTGGCTGCTCAAAGTGTTGCCTTAGGCAAACGATTAGCAGAGATAGAAACAGAAGCTTATCAGATGGCGGGTCAGTCTTTTAATATTAACTCACCTAAGCAATTACAAGAAATATTGTACACACAATTAAAATGCCCTGTTTTAGAAAAAACGCCTACAGGTCAACCTTCTACCGCCGAATCTGTTATGCAGCAATTGGCGGAAGATTATCCTCTGCCGAAAATTATTTTAGAATATCGCAGTTTAAGTAAATTAAAATCCACGTATGCGGACAAATTACCACAACAGATAAATGCAAAAACAGGACGTGTGCATACTTCGTATCATCAAGCGATTACTTCGACAGGGCGGCTTTCTTCCAGTGATCCTAATTTACAAAATATCCCTATTAGAACTCCACTGGGTAGAAAGATTCGCAGCGCTTTTATTGCACCTGCTGGTTACAAAATAGTTGCTGCGGATTACTCTCAAATTGAATTACGTATTATGGCGCATATGTCTCAAGATCAAGGGTTATTAAAAGCATTTAGTATGGGAGATGATGTTCATAAAAGTACGGCTGCTGCTGTCTTTGGGGTAAATTTAGAGGCGGTAACGTCTGATCAACGACGCAGTGCTAAGGCGATTAATTTTGGTTTGATGTATGGGATGTCGGCTTTTGGTTTGGCAAAACAGCTGGGCATTTCGCGAGGTGATGCAGAAAAACAGGTAGAGCGATACTTCACTTGTTTTCCAGGCGTTAGAGTATTTATGGAAGAGATTCGGAAACGTGCATTGGAAGAAGGTTTTGTAGAAACACTAACGGGTCGGCGCTTGTATCTCCCCGATTTAAAATCATCTTATATGGCGACACGTCGTGCAGCAGAACGCGCGGCGATTAATGCGCCCATGCAGGGCACCAATGCCGATATTATTAAATTAGCCATGATTCAACTAGATCAGTGGATTTTACAAAATAACTTGGATATGCGCATGATCATGCAGGTGCACGATGAATTGGTATTCGAGGTATCAGAAAAGATATTGGATAACGCGATGTCTACCATTAAAACAATGATGGAAACCATTCTGCCGCTTTCTGTGTCTTTAAAGGTAGGGATGGGTGTGGGAGACAATTGGGATGAGGCGCATTAGGGAACTAATGGGCTTAAAAAGAGTCTTATTAATTAAGGGAAGTGGTGAAAGTGCTTTCCTCTAGCCTCTTTGTTAAGAGGGGGCGTCTCCCCGGCGCTTAGCGGGTGTCGGGTCAGTGCTCCGGGTCGTTTTTGCTAGAATAGCTATTTTAGCACCCGGAGCTTTTTATTTTATGTCGACTCTGGGCGAGCGAGAAAAGTTAAAGTTATTATAGTAGCCATTCATCTAATTTTTCTTGCACCTGCACAATGCCCTCTCCACTCAGTATCGAAAATAGCTGAGAAGAAATAAATTCTTCATAACCTAACAGTTCTTTTTTAAGCATTAACAAGGTATTTCGTGCAGCGCCTTTACCGAGTTTATCTGCTTTTGTTAATAATATATGTGTTGGCAATTGGTGTGCAAGAGACCACTCAATCATTTGCCAGTCTTGGGGTTTTAGAGGATGTCGAATATCCATCAGTAAGATAAGACCTTTAAGACTTTTTCTTTCTGTTAGATATTGAGACACAATGGTTTGCCAGTGTTTTTTGATAGCGTCGGGCACTTTTGCATAACCATAACCGGGTAGATCTACCAAGCGCTTTTCAGGATCGGCTAATTGAAAAAAGTTAATTAACTGAGTTCTGCCAGGCGTTTTGCTGGTTCTGGCGAGGCGATGAATACCCGTAATCTTGTTTAAGGCGCTGGATTTACCCGCGTTAGAGCGTCCACCAAACGCAACCTCAGCCCCGCTGTCGTTAGGTAGCCCGGCTTTGCTGTTGGCGCTCTTTAAAAATGCGATCTGGTTATAGTTTAATATGCTCATTTTGGGTATTATACCCTTAACACTTGCATTTTAGGCTTTGTTGCAACATTCGTTTGCGTGCTCATGTATTAACTGTACACTCCGCGCGCGCTCTCATGTTGCGCCGCGCCTAAAATCCGATTGTTAGGGGTGTATGATAACAGGTTTTGGGAATTTAGTGATGCATATCTGGATAAGATTAGCGATTTTTTTGGGGATGGGTGTGGCGTTTGCCGATAGCATACCCGAGATTATCCCCGATATTGCTGCCGGGCGTGAGAAATCTCAAGTGTGCGTTTCATGTCATCTGAACGACGGAAACAGCGTAGTGCCTGCTTGGCCGAAAATTGCAGGGTTACCCGAAAAATATTTTATAGAACAATTGCAGGCATTTAAAGCGGGTGACAAAGGTGGCCGATTTAATCCAGTGATGATGAGTTTTGCAACAGCGTTATCCGAACAGGATATGGCAGATTTGGCGGCGTTTTATGCGAGTCAAAAAAGCACGCCGGGTTCTACACCGCAAACATTTGTGGCATTGGGCGAAAAGACGTATAGAGGCGGAAATAGAACAACAGGTGTGCCTGCTTGTAGCGCATGTCATAGTCCGCGTGCAGAAGGCAATATTCCTGCGGGTTTTCCGTCGTTGAGTGGGCAGCATCCGGATTATATCATTGAACAATTAAAGGCATTTCGAAGTGGCGCACGTGCAAACGATGTGAACGGGATAATGCGAGATATTAGCAAGCGAATGACGGATGAAGAAATAGAAGCTGTTAGTCATTATGTATCGGGGTTGCATTAGTTTTATGAAAAGTATTAAAAAAAGGTATTTAAGGGTAAGTTTGATTTTATTGCTGGTCGCCGGAATACTTGTTGCTGGATTACTTTATAGGAATATTCAGCGCGAAAAAATAGCCAAAGCGCACGTGCCCCTCTCTGCTACACAAACACATACCGCCACAATGCCGATCGTGTTTGAGGAAGGTAAACACTATCATCGAATCAGTAACGAGATTACTGAGAATAAAAGCATTCAAGATTTTATTCATGAAGATCCCGACAAAATTCAAGTCATTGAATTTTTTAATTATGGTTGTTTTTGGTGTGCTCGTTTGCATCCGATATTAATTTCGTGGGCTAAGACAAAACCCGTTAACGTTGTTTTTTATAGTATCCCGATTGTTTTTAATAAAAAATGGGAAACGCTAGGTAAGGCCTATTTTATCGTTAAAAATTTAGGGAAAACAAATACGCTTGATCCTGAATTTTTTACAGCCATCCACCAAAACCATATTGATCTCGGTGACGAAAAACTATTGAAGGAATTTTTTAATGAAAAAGGTGTTTCGGAAAAACAATTTTCAGAACTATACCAATCATTTTCTATCAACAGCGAATTAGCGAGAGCGGTAGCACTTGCAAATGCGTATCATATTAGGCTAAGTCCAGTCATTGTTGTTAATGCCCCATCAGGCAGCTATTTATTAACGGCTAAAGCAGCGGGAAGCGAAGAAGCGTTAAAATCTGTGCTGAATCATGTGATTGTGAAAGAATCCAAAAAATCTGGCTCCTAAGCATCTGTCAAAGAATAACTTTATTTTGTCTGTTCTGATTGGCTATAGTTTTTAATCAAATACAAAGGTCGCCCTTTTGTTTCTACAAATGTCCTGCCCAGGTATTCTCCAATAATGCCGAGTGTGATGAGTTGTATGCCCCCTAAAAATAGCATCACTACCATGAGTGAAGGGTAACCTTGTACCGGTTCTCCAAACACAAGTGTTTTATAAATAATCATTAAGGCATAAATAAAGGCAACGCATGCTGTTGCAAATCCAAAATAAGTCGACAGCTTCAAGGGTGCAATGCTAAAAGAGGTGATCCCTTCAATCGCCAAATTCCACAGCTTCCAATAATTGAATTTGCTTTTCCCACCAAATCTCGGATCACGTTCATAAGGAACTGCAATTTGAGGAAATCCTACCCACGAAAAAAGACCTTTCATAAATCGATGTGTTTCGCGCAAATGTTTTAATGCCTCTACGGTGCGACGACTGAGCAACCGAAAATCGCCTGTGTCGACAGGGATCTGAATAGGGCTTATTTTGTTGAGTAATCGATAAAACAGCTGAGCAGAACCTTTTTTAACCCAGCTCTCCCCCGCTCTTGAAATTCGCGTTGCAAAAACGACATCAAAGCCTTGCTGCCATTGTTCAATCAGTTTTGGGATCACTTCAGGAGGATCTTGTAAATCCGCATCAATCACAATAGTGGCTTCACCGTGTGCATGATCCAGTCCTGCAGAAAGCGCAATTTCTTTTCCAAAGTTTCGACTTAAGTCGATAATCGCAATTCTGGGATCCTGGGTTTTTAGCGTGAGTAATACCATAGCGCTGGTGTCGATGCTGCCATCATTGACATAAATAATTTCAAAGGAGATGTTGAGCGCGCGTTTGAGTGTTTCAAGAACAGCCGTTAATCGCGCGTGAAATGCACTAAGGATGTTTGCCTCATTATACAAAGGTACAACAATAGACAGGAAGTGTTCTTTTTGCATATCGCGTTTTGAAAGATAGGTCAGTGAATTAAGACAATACTAAATTGAATCGACAATTTCAAGTTTTTTGTTTAAGCTCCGCATATGCACCCTTACAAAGATAAACAGTTAGAAAATCATCAATGTGTCATATATGGGCTATGGATAATAGTTGCGCTACTAAGTTTTTTAACCACCTTATCATTACCCTATATAGGAGAAGAGGGGGTATATACACTCACATCGCTTGAGATGGCATTTAACCACGAATGGTTTGTGCCCCAGTTCTATGGAACCCCATATACCCGTCCCCCACTCTTTAATTGGTTTATTATCCCTTTGGCGTATCTGTTGGGATGGACACAGGTTTTAATTGCTTCCAGGCTTGTCGCAATGGCCGCAACCGTGTGTACGAGTGTCGTATTGATGTGGCTGGTGCAAAAATTCTTTAAAAATAAAGCGCTCACACTGTTTTGTGCATTAATTTATCTCAGTGGGGATGTGTTATTTAGGCGTGGATGGCTTGCTTACGCGGACCCCCTCTTCTCTTTTTTTGTATTCGGCGCGATTGCATGTCTTTGGGTAGCGATTGAAGAAGAGCGTTCTCAGTTATTATTTTTTGCAGCGATTGGGCTGATTGCATCTTTTTTAACCAAGGCGTTAACAGGATATATATTTTATGCGCTTTCAGCTGTTGTTTTGTTTTATCGATATTATTTTGCACACGCTTCTAAACGATTCTTTTTATTTAAACCTCTCTCTTTAATTTTACATGGCATGGCAATTGTGTTTCCTTTTGTTTGGAATCTTACGTTGACTGAAGGTGTCCATGGTAGTTCGATGGTGCATGATGTACTGGTTAAATTAAATTTTGCGCAACTCATGCCGTATATTGTAAAAGTTTTATTTTTTCCTTTTGATGTTTTTGTGCGATGGCTCCCTGCGAGTATTTTGACAGTTTATTTTCTGATTCGAAATAGACAAAAGAAAATGACGGTAGCGCTTCTCAAAAATCAATACGTAAGAACGGCTGTTTGGATTTTGATGTTGAATATTATGCCCTATTGGCTAGCGCCCGAAACATACGTACGTTATATTATGCCGCTGTACCCGTTGATTGCTTTTGTTTTAGGCTATATGATTTGGCAACTGGGCAAAAATGCGGTTCGTACCACATTTTTAATGTTAGTTGTTTGTATTGTGTTGCGCTATGTCGCAGGGATTTGGGGTTTTCCTTATTATGAGGCGCATTATCGCGGTAATTATGAAGCAGTTGCGCGTGATATTTTAAGCATTACACAAGATAGACCCTTATATGCGAACGATGTGACTGCCGCGGGCATAAGCGTTGCAGCACAGATAGAAGCGATTCGATTTCCAGACGCAACGCTAAAATTTCCAGATGCGCATTTTAAAGAAGGTTTTTTGATTTCGCATACGCCAGATTTTCCGAATGCCCGCATTCAAAAAACATATATATTAGGCAATCAAAAGGTTTATTTGTTGGTCTCAAATTATTATAAATAAAGCCCTGTTTGACATTTTTGTATTTTTCACTAAGCTGAAAAGACGTATATTTGTGAAAAATAGAAAAGGGAGGCCAAGTGAACAACGGAAAAAAAAATCAGTGGTTACACATTGGAACAATTTTTACACTTAATATTCTTTTTTGTCCAATGCTACTTGCGAATACAGCGCGTGGCACGATTTCTGTAGCGGGTACTCGGGTGAGTTTGACTTCTGTTAATGCTAAAGTTGAAAATAAATTTATTCAAAAACAAGCGCATGCAGGCAGTATACATGACTTAAAGCGTTACGAAAGTGAACCCATCATTTTTGGCTCATTTCAAAGGCAAAAAACAGATGCTGCTGCAAATATCAATGGTTATCATGCCAAAAGCGGTGGCGTTGGATATCTTTTTGATTATAATTTTAAAACAACACTCGACTTGCTTGAAATAGGGGCTGGAGCAACCTACACAGATAGTCATACAAACATTGCGACATCGGATACGCTTAATAGTGATTATGGGCAAATTTTGGGTTATGCAAATTTAGTGAAAAATGGCTACTTTTTAGGCCTGTTTTTATCGGGAACTGAAAGTTGGAATAAGTCTAAACGTGCCATCTCTGGCACCTCGCTTCAAGCGCTCTCTCGCTTTAAAGGCGCTGCATTTTTTAGTAAGATCCGCATAGGCCATATGGGCAGAATACGCGACTGGCAGTTTGTCCCTGAAGCATCTTTGTATTACATACATCTTCACGAAAGTGCTCGTAACGAAACGGGTGCGGATGTCTCTAACCTCTCTGTTAGCGCCAGCGCTGCAGATGGCGTAAGAGCGGGTATTGGCGGAAGAGTGATGTATATTCAACCAACTGTCACGACAGAAATTCGCGCATTCTATCTGAGAGATTTAAAAAATCCGCTGCTTAATCCAAGCTTCACATTTTCCGCTTCCGGAGCGCCTTTTGCATCCAGTGCTCAAAATAATAAAAAGAATAATTTAAATTTAGGTGCATCTCTTAAGTATTTTGTAAGACCTGATCTCTCTATTTCTGGAAATTATGATTTCTTAGTCAAACAGCAAGGGTATACAGAGAATAATGCTTCTCTTTCAATGTGTTGGAATTTTTAAAGGTAGATAGAACGTAAACAATTTATGTAAGGATAAATAAACGATGATTATGCTTAATAAAGCTAAAATTTTTGCAGGGCTTTTTATGGGAAGCGTTTTACTATCAACAGGGTGTGTTTCTCCTGGACATGATTTCTCGCAAGAGGTTTCTGTCGAGGAGAATGCTACAGATGTTTCAGCTGCTTCAGAAGCAGGCAGTAGTGGAGCAGGCGCGAGTGCTACATCCACATCAATTCCAGCCGTAGGCGGTGGTGGAGGGGGGCTGAAGGGTGGTGTGGCTGCACCTGTAGGAAAACCGATATAAGCTAATGTGTTTCAGAAAAGGAGCATAAACGATGCCTATAGTTAATAAAACCAAAATTTTTGTCGGGCTATTCATGTGCTTCACTGTGCTAACAACGACAGGATGTGTGCCTGATAATTATTTCACGCAAGAGCCTGTTGAAGATACGTCGGTCGATATTTCAGCTGCATCACAAGCCGGAAGCACGGGTGCGGGCGCTAGAGGTATTTCGTCGCCGCCGCCAGCTCCGCCACCATAACCCCATCGAGTCTGGGTGTTTGAAAGCGAGTGATATTTTAGACCGATCTGTTATGATAAGATCAGTGGCATTTAGTATTGAAATTTATAAACTCAGAAAGGCAGTTAACTGTGTCTAAAAAAATACGCGTAGGGGTTCTTTTTGGAGGCCGATCGGCGGAACATGAAATTTCTTTGCTTTCTGCAAAAACCATTGTAGAGACAATGGATAAAGAAAAATATGAGATTGTGTTAATTGGGATCAATAAAGCCGGAGAATGGTTTTTACATCCCGATTTGACCTGCTTATCGAATGCCAGCGATCCCAAAAAAATCCACTTCAAAAAAGAGAACGAGAAAGAAAATGTCGCACTTGTTGCTAAAGAAATAGGTAATCCTTTGGTGAGCCTAGCAGGCAAAGCGCTTAATTGCCCACTCGATGTTATCTTTCCTGCATTGCATGGCCCATATGGCGAAGATGGTACTGTGCAAGGATTATTAAAATTAGCTAACATTCCATTTGTGGGTGCAGGGGTACTCGCTTCCGCGATTGGTATGGATAAAGACGTGATGAAGCGATTGTTAAGAGATGCGGGTATTCCCGTTGCGCAATTTTTAACGTTACAGGAACATTCCTATAAAAATGTTAATTTCGAACACATTGAAGCAACCGTTGGATTACCTTTCTTTGTTAAACCGGCGAATGCCGGATCTTCTATTGGTATTTCGAAAGTAAAAAAGCGATCTGAATTTGAAGAAAAAATCGCCTTAGCTTT
>JBPOIR010000006.1:0-5355 GCA_052034335.1 Pseudomonadota bacterium
AACCGCCCCCCCTAAATCAGATGAATGGACAGAATTCTAATGCGAGATCTTTTTTGGCAGTTGATAACAGATGAAGAATATCAGACATTAAAAAAGCTGATTGAATCCGCAATAGGTGTTAATTTAAATCTTAACAGAAGAGATTTTATTGAAAATCTATTGCTCAAAAGGTTTAAAGATTTAGACGTGTCGGACTTTAAAACTTACTATGAATTTTTAAAAAATAATGAGCAAGAAATGACATGTTTAATTAACTTAGTTACGAATGTTTCAACAGACTTTTTTAGGGAAAAACACCATTTTGAATATATGGCAAAGCATATTTTACCAATGCTGATTGCGTCAAAACGAAAAATTCGATTGTGGTCTGCTGGGTGTTCTACAGGAGAAGAGCCGTATTCAATAGCAATGACTTTGTTTGAAACCATAGAAAACATCAGTGCGTATGACATCAGAATTTTAGCAACAGATATTAACACGAAGGCATTAGAAACAGCTCGAGAGGGCCTTTATAATCAAAGCCACTCTGAAAAATTAAGTGATCACACAAAAAGCTTTCATGTTGTTGAAGACGGTAACGTTAAAAAAATACAAATAAATAACGCGCAGAGAGAAATGAGTGCTTTTAGAAAGCTGAATTTGTTAGAGGTCTGGCCTATGAAAAATCTATTTGATGTCATTTTTTGCAGAAATGTCACTATTTATTTAAAACAAGAAGTGACGGAGCAATTGTTTAAACAGTTTGATAAATTATTGGAACCAGGCGGTTTTCTTATTCTGGGTCATTCCGAAAGCTTAAATCTGTTTTCGGATCGCTATATTTGCCTTGGAAAAACAATTTACAAGAAGGTTCGTTAAGGTATGGAAAACTTAGAAAAAAAAATTAGAGTTTTAATTGTCGATGATTCTAAGTTTATGCGTAATTTATTAGAAAAAATTCTATCGGCTGATCCCGATATTTTAATTGTCGGAAAAGCGTCAGATCCTTATATCGCACGAGATTTAATAAAAAAAGTTTATCCGCATGTTTTAACGCTAGACGTGATGATGCCTGGAATGGATGGCATTACTTTTTTAAAAAACCTTATGCGTCTCCATCCGCTACCGGTTGTTATGATATCTTCACTGACTGAACAGGGTAGTGCTATCGCGTTAGAAGCATTAGCATTAGGTGCTATTGACTATACATCAAAACCTTCCACAGATGAACTCGGCAATATTCAAACGTACGCAAAAAAAATAATTGAGATGGTAAAAAATGCAGCTAAAGCCAAAGTCGTTACCAAAAATTATTCAGAAAACATTAAACCAAGCTTGGATAAAGCGATTTATGAATCTGAATTTTTAAAAAAGCATATCATTGCTATGGGTAGCTCGACGGGTGGCATCGAAGCGGTTGAAAGTATTTTAAGACAGTTGCCCAAAACTTTTCCGGGTATTGTTTTAACACAACATATTCGGCAAGATTTTGTTGCACCGTTTGCAAAAAGAATTAACAATCTTTGTAGATTAAAGGTTGTTGAAGCAAAAGAAGGTGATAAGATTATGCCGGGGTCTGTTTATGTTGCACCCAGCGATTATCATTTGGTTGTTAAATCGCGTAAGGATTATTTTTATTGTACGTTGGCAAATACGCCTCCTGTCAACGGTCATAGACCATCTGTGGATGTTTTGTTCCATTCCGTTGCTGAAAATGCGGCTGCAGGTGGCATTGGAGTTTTATTAACCGGTATGGGGGTTGATGGAGCAAATGGTGCAAAAGAGATCCATGATGCCGGTGGAATTGTGATAGTCCAGGACGAGGCAACCAGTGTCGTTTGGGGTATGCCGGGCGCGGCTGTTGAACTTAAAGCAGCAGACTTTGTAACGCCGTTGCCTGATATCCCGGAGCAACTTTTTCAAATACTCGATAAGATGGCTCAAACAAAAGAGACATTTTGATCTTTTCTTGACAGGTTTTTAAAACGTTTCTTAGCGCGTAAACGCATCTATTAATTCCGGAATAAGCGTTATTATTTGATCAACCTGTTCATCATTAATAATTAAGGGTGGTAGTAAGCGAATGACGGTTTCATTTGAGACGGTAAAAAGAATTCGCTTTTTTAAAGCAAGTAATAGGATATCGCGACAAGGTCTATCCAGCTCAATGCCAATCATGAGTCCTTTGCCACGGATCTCTTTTACGCATGGATGTTTGCCGAGTTTTTCCTTTAAGCCTTCTAATAATCGCTGGCCTTGACGCTTTGCATTTTCCCAAAGCTTATGTGTTTCGATTTCTTTGAGTGTCGCCAGGGCTGCTGCCGTTGATAGGGGGTTTCCACCGAAAGTGGAACCGTGGCTGCCGGGTTTAAACAAACTCGCAACCTGTTCTTGTGCAAGGCAAGCACCAATAGGCATCCCGTTGCCCAACGCTTTTGCAAGCGTTAAAATATCGGGTAAAAAATGATACGCTTGATAAGCAAATAAAGTACCTGTGCGTCCTAAGCCGGTTTGCACTTCATCCAGTATCATAAGCCAATTTTGACGCGTGCAAATTTTACGGATGTCAGTCAAATAATTTTCATCGGGGACCTGGATCCCACTCTCACCCTGTACAGGTTCTACAAGCACAGCCGCAATATTATCGTGAGTGTTTATGAGAGCTTCTAGTGCGAGAACATCGTTATAGGGAATCCGAATAAATCCGGCTACCAGGGGGTCAAATCCAGCTTGCGCTTTTTTGCTGCCCCCTGCAGAAATGGTTGTGAGTGTACGACCATGAAAAGCGCCACTCATCACAACAACGTGCGGAAAATCAATACCTTTTTCATGACCAAACAATCGTGCTAATTTTAAGGCTGTTTCTAACGCTTCCGCACCGGAATTGCAAAAAAACGCTTGCGATAGCCCGGTCAGTCTGCATAAAACGTCCGCTAATTTTTCTTGGTTTGCAATTTGATAAAGGTTTGAGGTGTGTATAAGTTTGGCTGCTTGGCTTTGAATGGCATTGACCACAGCCGGATTGGTATGTCCAAGCGCAGAGACCGCAATGCCACTTAAGGCATCCAGATATTTGTTGCCGTCGATATCCCATAGCCAAACGCCTTCGCCGCGCTCAAAGCTAACCGGAAGACGTTTATAAACATCCATTAAATGCGACATGCGGACCCCTCAATAATAGCTATTCAGCTATTAGCTTGAAAAATTCTTAGCGACAAATGCCCAATTGACACATTTCCAGAAAGATTCTACATATTTTGCACGCGCATTTCGATAATCAATATAGTAGGCGTGTTCCCAGACATCGCAAGTGAGCAGCGCTTTTTTATTGTCTGTTAGAGGTGTACCCGCATTGGAGGTGCTAATGATTTCTAATTTACCTTCGGGTGTACAGACAAGCCATGCCCAGCCCGAACCAAAAGTCGCAATGGCTGTTTTGGTGAACTGTTCTTGAAAAGCGCTAAATGATCCAAACGTTTTTTGGATTTGCGTTGCAAGCTCGCCAGAGGGTTCGCCACCGCCATTTGGCGTTAAGCAATGCCAATAGAAAGTGTGATTCCACACCTGAGCCGCATTATTAAAGATAGCGCCAGAAGAGGCCTTAATAATGTCTTCGAGTGCGTGATTTTCAAACCCACTTCCGGGAAGTAAGTTGTTTAAATTTGTTACATAAGTTTGATGGTGTTTGCCATAATGGTATTCCAGGGTCTCTCGTGAGATATGCGGCTCTAGTCCATTTAATGCGTAGGGTAAGGGGGGTAATTCTATGCCCATGGCCATTCTCCTTATTGAAAATTAATTAAAAGTGTATCAGCACTGAAGTCAAAAAGCCAAGGGGGCAGCCCCCTCTTGGCTTTTTGGCTTCGAGCCTGTAGACTTCTGAGTGACTAACCTGAATTTAAAGAATCTGAGGTATAAAATGAACGCGATAGAACCGGGCACCCTAGAAAGGATCAAACGACAAATTAGCAGTAACACGGTATTACTCTATATGAAAGGGAGCCCTGATTTCCCGATGTGTGGTTTTTCGGGCCGTGTTATACAGATTTTGGATGCGTTAAAGACCAAATATGCCTATGTCAATATTTTAGAAAATCCGGATATTCGCGCAACCTTGCCTGCTTATGCAAAATGGCCAACCTTTCCGCAGTTGTATATTAAAGGCGAGTTAATAGGCGGATGTGATATTGTTTCTGAATTGCATCAGAAAGGAGAATTAAAGGCGTTATTAGAGAACGCACAATCCTTAATGGATGTTAAAGCAGAAGCAGCCTTAGCGACAGAATAACGAATAAAACGGATATAAAATACAAATGGGACAATTAACGATCGTACAGGAAGTCATGGTTTGGGTATTACCGGTTTTATTCGCGGTAACAGTTCATGAAGTTGCACATGGATGGGTTGCAAATCTACGGGGGGATAGCACCGCATTGATGATGGGACGTCTTACCCTGAATCCCCTTAAACATATTGATATCGTTGGTACGGTTATTGTACCGATTTTATGCTTGGTTTTGGGTGGTTTTGTTTTTGGTTGGGCAAAGCCTGTTCCCGTAAGCTGGCGAAACTTACGAAAACCTAGACAGGATGCTGCACTGGTAGCCGTCGCTGGACCCCTTTCAAATTGTCTGATGGCGTTTTTCTGGGCGTTGATTGCAAAAATAGGTGTCATGCTTTTTCAACAGGGTTTTTCTAATGTGGTGTTTTTAGCCTATATGGGTTACGCGGGGATTTCGATTAATCTGATGTTGATGATTTTAAATTTACTGCCTATTCCCCCCTTGGATGGCAGCCGTGTCGTTTCAAGTCTATTACCACCCCATTTGGCGAGAGCTTACGATGCGATAGAGCCTTATGGGTTGATGATTTTAGTTGCTTTGATTTTTACAAACGTTTTATCGATGATCCTTACACCGCCTTTAAATGGGATGCAAACAGGCATTTTTAGGCTGTTCGGATTGTAATGAGAGGAATGCAAATGATGAATAGTGGGATAAAAAAACTGTCGTTCTTATTTTTTTTCTTCTTGAGTTTTTCAACCGGACTTTATGCGGTCGAAGTGCAGTTATATCAGGTAGAGTTACCGACACAAAATCAAACCGAAAAATTTGATCAAAAAAGATTGTTGAAAGAGGCTCTTAAAACGGCATTAGTACGCATATCGGGTTCTAGCCAATTTTTGAACACGCCTGAGGTTACCAGCGCATTAACGAATGTCGATGGTTACGTTAAACAATTTTCATATCATCAGCGTTCTGCGCTTGAAAAAACGATTAAGGTTATTTTTAATGAAAACCGTGTGAATGCGCTTTTAAATTCAGTTAAACAATCTCCTTGGAATAAAAATCGTCCTCTAACATTAGTGTGGTTGAG
>JBPOIR010000012.1:0-25365 GCA_052034335.1 Pseudomonadota bacterium
TTCATTGTTCGTCCAAAAATGTAAAACGCCAACTATAACTGATTAGAATCACTAATGCTGTAATCTATTGACTATAAATCATGTGATCTAATCGCTATATATTAAACGACTTGTGGGTAATAGATAGGACTTGATGAGGTGGCTGTAGATCAAGCTGTGAGGTTTAAGAGCCTATTTGATTGTTTGTTTGAGTATCCGCACTTCTTGCTTTGTTCGAGGCCAGAGGTGCCTTTACAGTTTTCTCCAACCAAAATCATAAAATTAGATTTTTTTGATAAGCAGAAGATCTTCGAGTATATCGACGGTTACCTTAGTGCTAAAAAATTGCCTTTTGGCAATGATCCTGGTTTTCGTGATATGATTCAAGATAAAATTGATTTTCTACCTCATTTAATTGACTTGTTAAAGGTTCCTCTGCATTGTCAATTATTTTGTAACATGATTTTTGAGGAAAACCAAAAGCCAACTGCAGCTACTTTTGAAAACATAATACGTTTGTCTCTTTATCAGAGTTTAGTATTAGGAAAAATTAGAGTTTATCTAACAGAAAAAATGGGAATTATCAAGAAAAAATTTATTGACGTAGAACATCTTTATGTATTTTGTGGTAAGATTTTGGGGCAAATTGCTAAGGCAGCATTTTTGCAAATTGGGTTTATAGAAGGTAGAGATTCGTACTTTGATATAAAAAATAAAAATGAAATTACAGAGTTGGCCTTGGTTAGATTGGAGAGAAAGAAAAATGTAAATGACTTAGAGAGAGTGGTTTTTCGATTTCCCCATCGTACGATTGAAGAATATTTCGCTGCATTATATATTGCAAAAGGATTGTGCAAAGAAGATAGAAGAGACGAATTTTATCACCTGGTCAAAAAATATCGTTACAATCCTAGGTATGAAGTGATTTGGCAAATTTTAACATCTATTTTATTTAATGGCGATCCTTTTATTGGTAAAGATACTTCAAACGGATTATTGTTGTTTTGCAGTGCTCTTATTGATGCTCCAAGGGATCTTATTGGCCATAGACATCATAGCTTAGTGAAAAGTTGTTTTGTCAATTGTGACTTAAATAAAATTATTGATACAGACCTAAGGATGATCTTTCAAAAACCATTTGTTTCTAAGCTTGAGGAATCGAGAACGCCTCTCCATATGGGATTTCATTCTGTTTTTTCAAAACCATTTAATTCCCACACAAAATGGGTTGCGAAATCTAATTTATCAGAATCTCAAAAGCTAGAAGCAGCAAAAAATAAATTTAGCTCAGTTAGCTATGATTTGAGATTAAATGATGATGTTTCAAATTTTAACACGGCTTATGACTATTTTGTTTCTCTTAAAGATGAAGAATTGATTAAAAAAGCTATGCAATTTTTGTTTAAATATATAAAAGAAAAAACTTTTTATAGAGAACCTAATAAAAAGAGCATGATTTTTAAAGATTTCTCTTTCATACACAGTGCTCACATCAAAAATAAGCTTAGCTTTGCGCTGGATGTTTTATCAATGTACAGTCCTTTGCTATTAGATGATGAGCGATTCATTTGTGAGGTTATTTTTGGGTTTTATCGGTTGACTAGTAATTCTTCTTTACTTGATACGCGACTTTTGAAAACTTTAGGTGTTTTTACCTTTCATGGCGAAGAGGTTCTTATTTTTTTAAAACAAGAAGTTTTAAGTTTATTAGATTCACTACGAGATTCTCGAATGTTAATTAGTATTATTGACTGTTTAAAAAAGAGCCATGCTATAGATGGCCTTGTGATTGACAAGTTAAAAGAAACGGTTCTGCTGAAAGATTCTATTACGGTTTTGGAAGCATTATTTTATTTTTTAGAAAAACCTGATGTTTTAGTTTTTATAAAAGATTCTCTGATTGCTTTAATTCGAAAACAAGGGCTTAGAGAATTTGATCGATTAAAAAAACTTATAGATAAAGTGATTAACTCATTTAATGAGGTTCAATTGCATAGCTTGGTACAAGCAGTTTTTGAAATTCTTGAAAATAGTACTAGGCACGGAACATATTTATCTTATATGCCGATAGACTTAATTTTTTATTTGCTGCAGGAGAAAAAAGTTGCTTTTGACGATGTTAAAGAACACTTAATTAATTGCCTAGTGAATGTCAGATTTCGAAACAAGATTGTGGAAATTTTAGCGATTTTTAAGGGCATTGATTCAAAGGTTGTTAATAGGTTATTAGCTTTGGATGATCATTCTTCTGAATCTTGTCAAGCATTATTATCTTTACCAACAGAATTTATTGGTGATCGAATTGTTGTAGCTATTATTAAATGTGAAAGAAGTGCTTTGGATTATCTGAAAACTTTGGTTGAGAAAAATTTGGATTTTTCAAGACTATCTGAAGAGACCAAGGAAAATATATTTTCTAAATGTAGAGAATATGTTAATAGTACTTGGCAGTCAGAAAAACTAATGTTTGTGCTCCAATATGTTTTTGGGATAGAAAAATCCTTAGAAGTGTTTATTAATACACCTTTCTCTGAACCGTCTCCATTTTCGTTCAGTCCATTATTAGGAAATAATAATCTTACTTCAACTCCTCCTGAACCAGTAAAATTTAACTCTACTGACAAATATAGAAAATTTAAAGTTCGTTTTGAAGTGATAGATAAGCTCATTACAGTAAATGCTATAAAGTATTGCTGGAAAAGTTTTCTTAAAGAATTTTTCCAGGAAAATTCGGTGGTTAAAGCGACTTCAATTGAAGAGAATTGGAATTTTTTCATTATTTTTGAATACATCAATAAGCAAAAGCTAGCAGTCACTCTGCAAGATCATGTGCTTACAATTTATACACCTAATAATATCATTCCCTTAAATATTGAAGGCGATTTGAGAAATGGAAATAACTTAGAACAAAAAGTAAAAGATTTTTTCTCTATTAAGAAGCGAGAATTGCAGAAAGAATATTCAGAGCTCGATCATATATTTATGGCGATCGAAACTCGTGAGCTTCTAATGCCTCAATCATTAATTTTTTCAAACTTAAATTCTCGTGGAAATTTAAAACACAATTTATCTAATTTCAATCGTAATAGAGATTTAACTCGAGCACGTTCAAATTCTTTTTAAAAAAATGTTATTGTTTCGTCTATTCAGGGAGTATTTAGAGCATATTTTATAAGTCAGTGTGACAAGAATTACGGAGAATTTGCGTATTTGGGGAAGACATTGTTAGGCATGGTCAGTAAACTGCGGTTGCTTGTCGTTAAAAAAATATTAGCAAAATCACAGTGGTGAAATGTCGTGCGGCGGATGAAAATCATGCACTCGTAAATATTCGGCTAACCCCGTTCTTGACAATGAAAAAATATTAATAAATCAACCGCTTAAATGCGACTTAAAAAGCGCTTTTTTTTAATTACCAACAACTGGCGTTAATAACTCATTGATTTATGGATGTTTTTAAAAGTCAAGAACGGGGTTAGCCGAATATTTACACCTGCTCATGTCATTTGTTTGTTCAAATATTTTATTAGCCAGGTTTAAAAGTATGTCGCTGTTTTCAAAAAATCAATGTTTTTTGTTTTAAAACGTGAATAAGTTCTGTTATAATCTAGCCACTTTAGAGCTTGAATAAGGAGTATTAATTATGCCTTTAAATGCATTACAACGAGAAACGCTTTACGATACGATAATATCCTATGTAGATACTGTTTTGGAGCAGCCTTTATTAGCCCATTCCATTAAAATTAACTGGCTCAAGGCAGTTATTAATGATGCGCTTCCTTCATTATCTCAAGCGCTCGAAATGTTGAGACAAAATCCTAATTTAATTCTTGGGTTAGCCAGAGCGGTTAATGTCCCGCAAGCAATACGTGAAGATTGGGCCGTGTTAATTGAAGGCTATATAAATGGTAATCCAAACCAACCACCTCCTGCAGAGTTGCTTGAACGATTAAAAATAATGAATAACTATAATCCTGTTTTAATGGCTGAAATGAAGCGATTTAGGGACGCGATTGTAGCAGTCCCCGAACTCAATAGCATTAAAAGAGAGTTGAGTTGTTTAAGAGAAGTGTATTTAGAAATGACCCCCTTATTGAGATATTCGTATGGTGAGAGTTACCTGGCCTTTCGTTTCCGAATTGGCAGTGTGCCTTTAAATTTAGACCAATGTGGACCCACTCCTGTTAAAGGAGAAATACAAGCGGATATTGTGAGATTAATAGAAGACCGGATAGAACAAGCTGAAAAATACCAAAAAATCTTAGCAGAACAAGAATGTCAACGAAAAGCACAAGAAAATGCCGCTGCAAGTGCCACTTTAAGAGAACAAGATTTATCCTTTGCGGTTAACTTATTTTTGAATGATATAACGGAAGAACAAAGACGCGAGCAATTTAAAAGAGTAGTTGCGTCTACCTTGGAAACACCCTCACCGCTTCTTAATCAGCCGATTAGTTTATCAGCTTTACTTCTTAAAAAAAGACCTTCGCATGTACCTGAAAATCAAATGCCTGAACAGTTACTTGAAAGCAAGGGGGAGCGTGAGCGGATACCTGAAGTGCCTTGTATGCTTTATTTAGGATCTCAAGCTAATCTGGATGCTTTTGTAACCGCCGGTATTCAAAAAACGATTGTGCTTTGTTTTAATAATATGGCAGCTAGCAGTAGTTCTGGTGCTCGTTCATGTCATGCATATTTTATAGAGCAAGGACAATGGGTAACTGAATCTAATGAAAAGATTAAAGTTGAGATGGGGGAATTAAACCTATCTGCTTTTGAAGAAGGGTTGTTAAAAGAAAATGCAGAAACCTTGGCACTGATAGAGCAGGCCGAGCGCAAACGAAACCAATTGTCGCAAAGATCTTTCGTGACGGTTTCACCGTCAGTTCCTCAGCCTGTTAGCAATAGGCGCTTTTTACAGATGCAGGCGGCTCTAAGCAATAGGATTACACAAACCTTATCCATGGTAAAAGCAAAACTTGATGAATTAGGTACAACAATTAAACAATCACCTGAATATTTAGAGCTGCGAAAGGTAGAGTTTTCTAAAGTATTGCTTGAAGTACAACGTTCAGTCGTATCAGCATGTCTTACCAATACAGTAGATTGGAATGCGATTAACCAAACCTATCAAGAACAGTTAACCTTAACTTATAATATGTATATTCAAGACATGTATGTCAAGTGTATGTCAAACCGAGTTACACATTTAAATGACGCACAATTAAAGGCTGTCGCTGAACAGTTTACAGGTGTAATCGATAATGCTATGCGTGATGAGATGAAAAATTTCAGAGCTTTAGAATTAAATCCTACGCATATTCGACAGGTAGAAAATCAACTATTACAGAAAAAAGATAGATTGGATACCACAGTTCAAAGACTAAAAGAACAATGGGATAGAGCGCTCGAGCCATTAGCAAGTTTAGCAAATCAATGCGGTATCTTGAGAGAATTGCGTGCCAAGATTCAGAATCAGGGTATCGAGGCTTGGCATTCCGTGTTACAAGAACTGTATGATATGGCAAAACATACGTTTCAAGAAGCGCCCAACACGATTGATGCGGAGGGTTTCAGCCTATTGCATTACGCCTGTTGGAGTGGGCATATCGATTTGGTGAAAGGTTTAATTGCGCAAGGAGAAAGTATTTTTGGGAGGTCTCAAGAAGGTTACAGTGTCCTGCATTTTGCAGCTGAGAATACCCATGCTGCAATAATTCCGCTGTTAGAGTTTTTGCTCATCTCAGCACAGGCTGGGTTGCTCAGCCTGAAAACTAAGCGAGATAAAATACCCTTACATATCGCCGCCTCGAAAGGTAATTTACCAGCGGTTATCTGGCTGCTTCAAAAACTGCCCAATACCGTTAACGATGGTGATAAGCACGGTGTTACGCCTTTGCATGAAGCTGCTCGCCATGGTCATTCAGATACCGTGCAACATTTATTAATGTTAGGTGCAAATGGCAGGGTATTGGATCAACAAAAAAATACCCCTATCGTATTAGCGGTTTTAGAGGGGCATATTGAAACAGCACAAGTCTTTTTTGATAACGGTATTTGGTTAGATAAACAAGAAACCATGCGTTGTCTCAAAACAATTGAAAGACATCCTAATCCACAGACTATTATAGACAGTATTGCGATTCCTTTTGCCGATACGGTTGAGATGCTTTCTCAATTGAATCGCCGAGTGATTGGAGAAACTCCTCAAAGACAAACCGAAAGCGCAGCCGCTGAACAGGCATCTTCGCCAAGGTACTTACCGTTGTTCGAATCTACCCCTATTCAACCTGTAAACATGCACGTTTCATTACAGCCTGCGGTATCGGAACTCGGAGAATCCCCCCATTTCTAACGAACCTTCACAAGCGGAAATTCAAGCACGTGCAAGAACACATGGAATATCCTTATGCTGAACTGATGGCTATGAAAACTAAAAACCTCAAAAACAGCTTGATAAAAAAGGTCGGAAATGAAGGGATACCCTGAGGTGTCGGAAGATAAATATCTGAATTATAAGGGTACGGATTAAATTGTATTATTCATCGCGGAAATTTTGTTTTTATCAAGGAGCTTACTATGTTGGAAACTAAAGATGATACAGATACGGTAAAACAGATTGACTCAAGCGTGGATGCTTTGCAAAAATCTTTAACATCCTCACAAATTGAATCTGACAATTTTTTCGCATGGCAACTACAAGCTCAAGAATACAAACGCGTTTATCAAGTTGTTATGCCTTCATCTTTTTTGCTTTTTCAAGAATCTCCGTCTCGCTCGTATCAGTTTCAGAGTGCTCAAACTGAAGTTGTGTCATTTATCTTAAAACAGACTGCGGGAGATGGAGATTGTTTTTTTCATGCGGTTGGCAAGAAATTTTTTACAAGAGAGGCTTTAGTACAGAAATTACTTGAGAACTCAACTGAGACAGTCAGGCGTATTTTTGGTTATGAGATAAGACAATTTTTATATTTAGGGGATAGCATCCCTTATCCAAACAACCGAGAAAATGAAGCTTGTCAGCGGTTATTAACTTCCAATATAAAAAGTTTATTTTCTATACTACAAGATGCGGAAGAGAAGCTTAGAATTAAAGTAGGTGAAGTGCGTTTAGCATTGGGACAAAAAAAAACCCATGAGAAACATCCGCCGGCATTACTGGCTTTATTATCTGAAAAAAGTTCTCCTTCAGCCAGTGAATTTGAACAAACCTATCAAGCAGTTTTAAGTGCAGATAAAGCCATTTATGAATACTGTTGTCAAACAGACGTTTTTGAAAGTTATGTTGAGTTGTATTTAAAAAAAGCGTGTGGTTATATTCCTTTTTCGCGTGATTTTAGCGGGAAAAGGTACGCGACGACTATTGATGCGATTAACGAATTATTTGGATTGAAAATTCAAATTTATTTACCCCTTAACTCGAATGAAACACAACTTCAGTTAGCAAATCAATTACAGACAGGAGAAGTCATACACATATTTCATAATGGCATTAATCACTTTTGGGGATTAGAAAAAAAACCATTTAAGCCTGCAACCCAGTTTCCTATTATTGATAAGAGCAGAAGAGAAAGTCCTCGATCAGATTTAAAGCAATCCCCCAAAGGCATGAGAGTGGAAGGTATAGACAAAGAAGCTATGTTATCCGCCAAATCCAACCCTCAAGAAGAACAAAAAAACCTCTTTGATACTATGAAATTTAATCAAACCAATTTTTCCGCTAAAATAAACAGCACTGACTTGAAAGCAGAGACTAAAAGACGAGGAACTGTTGAAGAAAGTAAAACGCATGTAGAAACCATCACATTTCATCTAACGCCACCGCATTCAGAAAAAATTGTGCTGCTGGATGTAGACGACTGCTTGGTAATGACTAACAATCTTGATAATCAACATGATGGACGCTATCGATATAATACGGTTTTGCTTTCCGCTTTTAAAAAAGCGAAGCTTACGGAGATTTACTTATTCACAACCTACTTTCTGGGGAACATTGCACAGAATAACGAGGAAGAGCCTATTAGTGTGCCCTCGCCTTTAAAATTAAAAATGGATTTGGAATCTCAAGGATTTAAGGTCAAAGAGGTATTGACCCTGTTCGATGTTGTTTATAACCAAGGCATAGGCGCTTACTACCGTGATATCATTAAACCTTATGAAAGTTATGTATTTTCGGGTGGAGATTTACGTCAAGGCACGCATCAAGACGCTTATAAAAAAGCCTGTGAAAACGAAGCTAAATTGCGACATGAAGATGGCGCACAGAACCTGACAAAAGGCACCCTTTTTGCTTATACCAAAAACCAATTACAACAGAGCAATAACAGCCACGTTTTTATTTTTTTTGATGATAGACCAGAGCATTTAAGGTTAGTAACAGAAGCCAATCAGCAATCAGACCCAAGCCCCTTATTAACGCTTATCGTTAAACCTGAAGATGAGTATAGTCTTCGTTTAATGTTAAATGGAATAGGAAATTTTGAAGATGCAATCAAAAGAGGAAATGAAATAATTATTGCTAATACTAATGGTAAGGTTATAATTTTCTATAAAAGTAGAATAGATGGGAAAATGCGTGATTTTAGTTGCAGCGAGGATCTGAAAAATGTTCTTTTGCCTTTACCTTTTGATGGGAATATCCTCGCTAAAAACGAAAATTGGATGAAGATTTATAAACGAGTTTATGAAGAAGTTGCATCAACAGGAGGCTGTACCCCCGAAGATAAGGAAATCTATTACACAGAAACTCTCCAATCTTTTATTCATTATTACGACCGATGGCTTACTTTAAAAACACAGATTGAATCTTCTCCCAAGGTTCAAGGTATTCCCTTGGCTCGAGAAAAACTCGGAAAGCGGTTGAATGCGATTATGCCGTGCAATGATACTCCGTTGGCTTTTGATGCACGGCTGCATTTAGTGAATGATATGTTTCGTTCTATTTTAGAGAATCCAGCGATAGAAGTTAGACAATTTACGTCTCGCCTTTCTCCCGAAACCCTAGAGACGGAGATACGTGCCATCGGGGTACTTGAAGATAATACAGCGGCTCAATGCAAACTATATGGATATGGCGAAACCCCAATATATGTTTCTGAAACTGTTGCACATCAGATCCTTTCAGAAGATGCTGAGGGAAAGCTTGTAAAAGAGAATGCCAAAGGAAATGGCTATGTAAAGCGTGTTGGTGAAGTTTTTTTTAAACGCGGAGACATCAATCCTAATCCGCTCAAACCTTTAGCAGAAGCCTTTGTTTTTTACTTAAGTGAATGTTTGGGTGGAGATATTGTCAGTCCTACTCGTTTACTGGTGCTTGAAAAAAGGCATGGCGAAAAAATTACAGTTCAGGCCAGTTTAGCAGTGGGGGAACTTGGGTTAGATGAAGTGTTACGGGTTCCCACAGGTGTAGAAGGGCTAAAACACTTATTTGGAGAAGAAATCTTGATCCAAATTTTACCCTCGTTATTACAAGGCACTTATTATCAAGATTGGCTTAAAAAAGAACTGACAAGATTAGGCGAAGCAGAAGAAAAAAGGAAAATTTTTGAGCAAGCGGTGGCTGCCGTTCCAATATCCAGGAAAGAGCAAATGCACATTTTCCAGGAAGTGCTTTTTGATATGACCCGGTTTCCAATTTCACATTGGCCCAAAGATATGCAGACATCTTATCAGGCGCATAATCGAAAATTGGCTTTGAAGATTGAACATTGGGATGGGGAGGATGAAGCATCAAAGCAAAAATATATTTTTGATGAAATCGCAAGAGAGCTTTGGGAGGGTAGTGCACTTAAAGGTAAGCCTTTATTAAAACTTCTTAGTTTATTAGAACTTTATCCGAATTTGACTAAAAATGAATCTTTGGACAATTTAGTTTGGTTGCCAGAACTCTTTGATACCCTTCAGTTGCTTTATCCTAATGTAAAGCTTGATTTGTTGTTAAGTGAGTCACAGCGAATATTATCATTGATTTCGGAGGTACATTATTCTCGTCATTTTCTGTTAACGTTATTAACAAAACCTGGGGATGCCAAGGGGGACAACTTTAGGGTACGGATTCAACGCAATGAAGCGGGGATCCCTATTCTTTTGGAACCCATTGGTATTGATAATGACGATATTTTTCATGAAAGCGTTGTATCTTCTCAAAACGGTTATCTTATTAATGTAAAATCTGTATTTTACGCATTACAAAAACATTTATTAATGCCCATACATCCCGATTTAAATAAAAGCCTGTCTTCTAGAGAACCAACAGTTATGTTCCTAGATGTTTTTCTAAAAGTGGCAAAATTACAGCAATATTATGAAAGACTCATGGTGACCCTTTATGGTCAACGTGCCGAAGCCAGGCTTGAAGAGGTGAGTTTTAATCAAACTTTTCCGAGGAAATTTTTAGCGCAATTTTATCAATCACTTAAAGATTTATCAATACAACAAAAAACGGCTCAGTCTCATACAGCACTGTTGTTGGTACAGGAACCAATTCTTGGTCCCTATTACCATGCTTTAGTAATAAAGCATTTCCCTGATAATCCTCAAACCTTAATTACTTGTCTTTATGATAAGGCGGAAGGATACTCCTTGAGCGAAGTCTTACATGACACTATTCAAGCTAATCCAAGATTGCTTCAAAGTCTCAACAATACACAGATTGTAACTCAACATCAATACCAAATGCCATTGGATTTTTTAGAAGTTTTCATTAAAGAAGGTGAAAAAGAAGGCAAATTGTTGGGAAAAAATTCTGAGGTTCAAGCAAAAACGCTTGCTGCCATCTTATCTCTTAATTTACCTATTTTGTTTCAACAATTACGTTTGTCTTTATCGGTGTTTACCGCTTTATTTATAGAATATGATAAAGAGTTTACTTGTTGGCTTCAAAAAGTAGACGATACCATTTTATTAGTGTGGGGTGCTAATGATTGTAGTCCGCTTAGGAATTGTTATTTGCTGCATATTTTCGCTCGCTTACGTTGTGCGGAACCGCCTTATACTGAAATATCTGAAAAACCATGGTTATTACAAGCATTAGCAGCTTATGGTTTAGAACTCGATGCAATAAGTCCGAGTGATAAGCGTACATCTTTGCATATGGCTGTGCGAGGTGCTTGTTCACTTGCTGTCCGCACGCTGATTGATTTAGGTGCTAAGACAGAATTATTAGAAGGGGATAATAAAACGCCGCTTGATTTGGCGATTGAAGAATACTGTGCGCCAAGCGACGTAAAAAACATTCCATATACTAAAGACGCTATTGAATCCCTGATTGCATTGGGTGCAGGAAAAGCGCTTTCTGTGACAAACGGACTGCATTATATTAATTATTTTTCAGAAAACTCGCCAGCCTATTGCGAGGTTTTGCTTTCCTTGAATATGAATTTGGCTTGGGGATTGAGCTTGGCGCAAATTACGCAGGTTCAAATACCAACCCGTACCCCAATTCTATTAAAAGGACTAGGAGGGCTTCGTTACTTAAAATCGGATATTTGTACAACAATCTTAAAAGGAGAAGATACTTTTTCTAAAGATAATCTTTATGGTCGCCATAATGTTACTTCTATTCCAGTACTTATCACACCAAAAATTTCGCTTGGCGTGCACCTAAAAGAAAATCCAGAATTTTTGGGCCGTGAAATCATGGTGCATCTTTTAGGTAAGACTCTTTTTGGAGATGTGACTCCTCAGGTTGCATTTCTCAAATTTACTAAAAAAAAAACATCTTTGCTAGGTTGGGTAGAATCAGAAACCGGATATCCGGTGTTGGCCACGCAAACTGTACCCGGGAATCTTACGCTTCAAGACATTCTGGATGAACCGCAAGAATTAGCTAAAATAGAACCTGTTAGTTTTGCTCAAGTGCTTCTTTTAACTTTCCTAATTAATCCTGAAGATGGGCGGGGAGATAACTATATGCTGACGCCCGTTTTCATAAACGGTCAGCATCGCTATCGCTTAGTGCCTATTGATAATGATCGTGCTTTTGTAAGACCTTTAGATTTAAATGCAAACGGTAGTTCTATATCTGGCCCCAAAGGTCTTAATGTCAAAACGGTTTTATATTGTTTAAATCAAATGTCGCTACCTTTAGATTTTTCAGTAGTTCAAGCGTTTCTAGTGCATGAGCCTTATGAATGCCTAACTAATTGGTTAAAAGCTATCAGCATAGAGCAAGAAAACATTAATGCGCTATTTTCAAAAAAAGAACATGAAGCACTGCAAAGCGCCAAAATTAACTTGCAAATGGTTTTTAGGTCCAGTGTTGTAACCGATATCTATGAGAAATTTATCTGTCTACAATATGCATTGAGAGATAATCCAACGATATCAGGCATGAATTTGTTATGCACAGCTATGCCGGCTTTGGGATATCGCTATCAAAAAGCTTTTAATCAGTTTAAAGTGCCACAAGAGCGTTTTGATGACTTAACTGAGGGACGCTTTGAAAAAGTCGTTATTCAAAAAACTATTTCAGATTTTTTTGGCCAAAAAAAGCTGAAAAAAATTACCAGCACTAAATCAGATTATAACAAAATTTTAGATATCACAGGTGCGTCAATAGAGCAGAAATCCATCAAGGAACAGCTTTGGGTAAAAGAAGAACCGTCTAATCCTGAAATTGCGTTAGAGGGTTTGCGTAAAACCTATCAAGAGCGCAGTCAATTAGCAGAAATACAAGCGGAAATTTTACAAGGAAAATACGAACGCTTTAGAGATTTGGGTAGACATGCTCAAGAGGCTATTATTAACGGTCAAGGAGTTGTATTAAAAGGGCTTGATTTTAGTTTGATGCGAAATCCAAACGGCAGCATTGATGATATACGTCAATCCGCTTTTTTAAACTTATTGAGCGGGTGTAGCTTTGTTAGTTTAAGAGTTAATGGTTGTCGAATGTTAAATAATCAGAGCTTAATAAAATTGCTTCAAGGCTCTAAAGAAACGTTAAAAGCACTTGAGCTGAAGGCTTGTTCTTTGTCCAATGACGCACTGTTGATTATTAATTTGCAGTGCCCGGATTTAGAAAAATTGAGTTTTATTGATTTGCCTTTTAAGGAGGAAATCAATTTTGTGGGTAATACTTTTGCTGCGCTCAGGGTTTTAAGTTTGGAGGAATGTGTATCAATTAAAACGTTGCAGTTAAACACACCTCTATTGGAGCGACTTGTAGTCAAAAACAGCAATGTAGCATTAATCGCAACCCAAAGTAAAGCATTAACGTCACTGAAGCTGATTGGTTGCAAAGAATTTTCTGAAAAAGAAATTTATCGGATATCAAAAAGCTTTGAAAAACTTACTGCAGTTACTATTAAAGACTGTCCTAATATTTTAAATGCAACCTATTATGAATGCTATCCCATTTTGTTGTCTGTTAGCCATCAGGTATTTGAGAGGAGCGCATGTGATCAATTTCTTAACCCAAACCTATTAGAAATAGGTGGGGTGGGTGTTAGGAAAATAAACCCACTTATAGGAGCAGTGAATATAATATTACATTCTATTTTTGATTTATTACATAAAGAACTTCAATCTAGATTTGGCGATAATGTAGGAAATATTAAGAAAACAAAGGTGTTTACAGAAGCAGTGAGTAGAATATTATCTCCTGCTATTCTTTCCTCATTAGAGCTAGAGAAAATAATTATAGATTCGTTAGATGCTGCAGCTGCTTGGATAGCGCATCCAAATAATGAAGGCAGCATTGTGATTGCTTGCCAATTCATACAATCAAGATCTCGGTATCTGTCATTTTATAAAAGCGTATTACAAGAAAAAATTGTGAGAGGATTATTAGGGATCAGTAAAGAAAAATTCAGAGATGCCGCCCATCAAGCGTTAATGGATTGGCTAAAATTCGTATGCAAACTGTCTACTGAAAAAACCTTGGCGTTTGAGTGCCTGTTGCAAATAGCTAAGCAGGATATAAACACTAATATCAGAAAAGCCGTTTTTTGGGAATTAGCTAGATTGGTAGAATATGGATTTGAACTGTCTAATGAGCAATTGGGCATGGTGTGGGAATGTCTATTGCAAGGAGGCGAAGCTACAAATGGTGAAGTCAAACAGGCAGCAATTGAAGAACTAGCTTTTTTGGTAAAACGTAGAATTATAGTGCCAGATAAGCAATTGAAAACTGTATGGGAGACATGTCTGTTCCAATGGATTAAAGATGCAAACCCGAAAATTAGTCAGATCGCTACTGAAGAGTTAGTTAATCTATCAGAGAGCGGTACTTTATCTAGTGAATACTCGCATATAGTTTTCGCGACTTTGTTGCAAGGCGCGTGGGGAGAAAATTACTGGTCGAGGCTAGTTGCTCTGCAAGGGCTAGCTAAACTTATAAATCATGGCAAACTGTCTGAAGCAGAATTGTGCATGGGGTTTCGACAGCTATTGGATGGAATTAATAATGGTGAATATGATGAGATAGGCAAATTATTTGGGCGTGGTCTAAGTCTTACTGAGAAACAAACACAGACGATGTTGGATCTACTATTACAACAGCGTGTTAAGAATATAGATAATTTCAGACAACGCAGTATTAAAGTATTACCCAAATTATTGATGCGTGATTCCAATCTGACGAATGAACAGTGGCTCATAGTATTTGAGGAGCTTGTACAAGCAACCAAAGATACAGATTGGAACGTTAAGCAAATTGCAATTGAAGAGTTAAGTAATTTAGCAATTGAGGAGTTATATATACTTAAATACGATTTTAATGTATTTCATGAAAAACAGCGGGTAGTGTTTGAGCGCTTGTTACAAGGGACTACAGATACAGACAGTATTATTAGAAAAACTGCTGTTGAAGGCCTAGGCAAGCTGCTGAGTCACGGTTTTAAGCTACTTGATGAAAATTCGGCAAGTATGGCGTTCGATTGCCTCTTGCAAAGCACCAAAGATGGTGATTGGGATGTTAGGAATTTTGCTATTCAGGGGCTAGGCAGGTTGTTGGATTACGGTTCCAAGTTATCTGCTGGACAATTGGATGCAGTGTTCCAGTACCTGATGCAAAGGGTTAATGATAATGGATTGCATATCAGGAAGCTGGCTTTAGAAAAGTTGGTTCAATTGGTTATTCTTGACTCCAGATTGTTTAGTGGACGGCTGGATACTGTATTAAAGTGCTTCTTAGGAGTTGAAAAAGATTTAGACTCTCTCAAAAAAGCTGCTATTGAGGGATTAGTCAAATTGCTGGGGCATTGCCCTAGGCTGTCTAATGAGCAATTACGTATGGGATTCAGATGGCTATTGGAACAAATTGAAGATGCACACGTAGATGTCAGAAGATCCACTATTGAAGCGTTAGTTAAATTGTTTGAAAATGGTTTCGTGCCTCAGGAGCAACTTAGTGCAGTATCCGAGTGTTTGTTAGAAGGTACTAAAGATGTAAATCAGCAAGTTAAGCAAGCTGCCATTGAAGGGTTGGCTAAGTGGATAAAGTGTGGATTCACAGTATCTGACGGACGATTGTGCACGGTATCCGAGTATTTATTACAAGGAGTTAAAGAGACAGATTGGAAAATTAGACAAGCCGCCATTGAAGGGTTGGCTAAGTGGATAGAGCATGGGTTCATGCTGTCTTCTCACCAATTGCAAGCCTTGTTACAAATAGACAAAAATACAGACATAGGCCGCGAGATCAGAGAAGACGCTATTAAAGTCGTTGCAGGCTTAGTTAAATGGCGGGCAGGGCATGATTCCAATTTGTCTAACGAACAATTGCACATGGCTTGGGAGTGCCTATTGCAAGGAAGCATGAGTGCAGATCTTATAATCAAAAGGGCTACTATGCGAGAGTTAGCCGGATTGTTTGAGCACGGTTCCAAGCTGCTTGATAAGCAATTGTGGATGGTGTTTGAGTGTTTACTGGAAGGCACCAAGTTTGACGAGGATGTTGCCATTGAAGGGTTGGCTAATTGGATAGAGCATGCTTCTTCTAGACTATCTAATGAGCAATTACGCATGGTGTGGGAGTGTTTATTACAAGAAGAAGGAGCTAAGGGAAAAAATAGATCCCAACAAGAACAAGACAGGCAAGCAATCGTTCTTAAAGTTCTAACTCACACTTGCATGAAACAATTCTATGATCCATTCTTCTTGGTACAAAGCTTCGTAGAGGCACTTGAGGCTCGCTTAGAGCCATCAGAAAATCTGACCTCTAAAACTACTTTGTTGAACATTAATCAAAATCCAGTGCAAAGTTATACGCTAGCAGATATGCAACAGCAAATTTATCTGCTTTCTTCAATAACAAAGCTATCTTCGAGTGAACAGCTTTATTTTTCGCACACAGCCAACTGTTTTTTAGCTAATACATTTTCAATAGAGGAGAATTTTCAAGAAGAACTTGATATTGCTGTTAGCAAAATATTGGGTAAGAAGGACGATTTCGATTGGTCTGTGTTGCCCAAAAGGGTAATTTTACCATTTATTCAACAAAAACATTGGGCTGCTGCAATATTGGATTGTGATTATGAAAACTTAAAATTTGTTCTATTATGGGATAGTTCTGTTGGTGAGCGATCTTTCAAGCGCGTACTTCCTATAATTGATTCTGTGCTTGGCAAATTGGTTCAACATTATCATGGTGTTTTTAAATGCTACACCTTAATGGAGATCACCAAAGACTTCTCTCAACAAGGATTACAAAAAAACACAGCTGACGATGGCCCAATATTGTTACAAAATATCGAGGATATGTTGAAAAATCCAAATATAGCTTTAACGGAATTTGCAAAAAATGACCATTTATACACGATCAAAAAATTTTCAAGTTCAGATTTAATATGTTATAAACTGTATCAATCCCAACTATCATCAATTAGACAAAAACATCGGCGCTTGTTAGTGGATAGTTCCTTCGATACACAATTACCTAAAGATGCTCTTTTGTTTAAATATACGAATCTTCCGTCTAGTGTTGAGTCTTTGGTGATGGAATATTGTAAAGAAGAGGTTGAACTAGCGCACACGCCTCTTGAAAGAGGCGCTGAGCTAAGTTCAACTATTGGTACAAGAAATCCAGCAAACGAAAATGCAAACAGCTATCAATTAAAGGCTGAGCAAAAGCTTAGTAGCTAGCTCCAAGGAGTTTCTCCGCCACGTTGTTGTTTGGGAGACGCATTGGATATCGTTGGGTCCGTTGCCCGGGATCTTTGTGATTGTACCTCGGCTCTCATTTCCCGTAAGGGGGTTATGAGTGGATTAGGAGCAAGAGAAGGAGTACTATATCTCGGTTCACTTCCATTACCACGAACCTGTTCGACAGAGAGCAAAGGTGCCATTGATTGCTGTGATACCCATTTTCGTCCTGCCTCCCAAGGAAGCTTTGTCTTGGGATTAATAAGCGATAAAAGTCTTTTTGCTGCTTCTTCCTTTGTTCCAAGACAATACCCATACCGCTCAAGATTAACATTTTCGTGAGCATATCTTTCTTGCGAGTCTGTGAGGATTCCCGTGTTCTCAAAAATTCCCTTTGCTCGCCAATCATCAGCTGACGTTAACCCATTAATCGTTTGCAAGCGTTCAAAGTCTTTATCAAAACTTGAAGTAACGGCTATAAGACCATGCACAAACGTGTCATATAATGATTTTTGTTCACGTAATTCACTCGGAATTTCCTTGTTGAAAAGCCAAGATTTAGCAGTGCGGATCATTATACTACACTGATTTTCTTCAGATAATGTTGTGTTTTTATCTGACTCAATAATATATTGAATAACTCTGGCAACACAACAATCTGCAAACCTTTCAACGCCTTCCGATCCAGGATTCAAATGTTCAATTTGAACTCTATACTTGAAAGCAAGTCGCTCTGCCGTATAACGCACAAAATGTGCTCTTTCATAAGGAGTGACCGCTTTAAAAATATTGTTCATTCTTTCTGCTTGTTTCCTATTGTATCTCTGCCTAAAATATAAGGCGACCTCCGCAGCCACTGCGAGAATGCCTCCAATTGGAGCTGACACGCCTCCGACGGGGGTTGGTATTCCCAGCGAGGGCAAATGTTCTACAGCTGCTACCTGTCCAGCTCGAACTGCTTCTCTCACGCGAGCATCCGCTACAGAAGTAAGCTCGCCACTGGCGACTCCTCTAAAATAACAATAAGCATCATCAAATTGCCGTTCAAAACGTTCGCAAAAATTTACCATATTGGGGGTCAAATGCTGAGCGGAGCTTTCTAAACCTTGCTTGGTTTCAAAACTATCTATTGAAGAATCTTCTTTGATCTCTTTTCTATCGTTGACCAAAGGAGCAATAAGGTTTTCTGCGGCTATTTCAAGAAATCGTTTAATGCGAGCATATTTTTTATCATCCGCCTTTTTGATTTCTGTTTCAACTCGATTAATAGTAGCCTTATTTTTTAAAACATCTTCTAAAGATTTAAACAAATTGTTATCATAATGCCCTATTTGAAATTGTTTAATAAGCAGGGTATCATTGCGAATCAGATCTTGTATTATGCTTAGAAGCTTTTGCCTACCCTCTGAGCCTGATGGGCCTAGCTTTTTTGGAGCTTGCGTATTTAAAAGTCGTATGCACTCATCATGAAACCTAAGGGTATTTGTCTTAAAATTTCCTTCTGCAGTTTCCTTTTCTCGAATTTTATTTTCCAAATAATTTTTCACCGAAGCTGGGGCATCAAGTCTTTCTGCAACCCTGGAAGCCCTTTCTCCATTTAAAATCAAATTTGCGCCAGCTTCAATCAGTGCTTGGATAACGAGTTGAGCATTTATATTGGGATTTTTTCGGCAGCTTTCTATTGCATGAAACAACAAAGGTTGGTCCTGAAATGGTGCGTTGATAGCTTCTGGATGAAGTTTCAAAAGAGTTTTTAAGATCGGGATCGCATTGGAATCAATAGCATGAAGAATGAACGCACCAGCTCCTCCACAGATCGCTGCTAACTCTGTATAAGCATTTTCTTTCGTTTTATGTAGTTCTTCTAACAGACAACCTTGTCCAGCGCGTATAGCTTCATAAACGATATTATTGCGCGTATCACCCGCGCTTGCACCTCTTAATAAAAGGCTTTCCACCATTTTGACCCGTCCATTTTTAACTGCCAAAAAAATAGGGGTTTCAGATTTGCTGTTTGGATCATCAATTCTGATGTCTAAAAACTCATCTAATAAATCAACATGTCCGAACATTGCAGCATAATGCAATGCATTATTACCATCCGCATCTATTTTTCTAGTTAAGCCACTTGATAGTACCAGCTTGACCAGTTTTAAAGAGCCAGTTTTTACCGCCTCAAGTAAGATGGGAAGTCCTTGTTGGTTTTCAATTTTGTTCAATTCAAGCCCACACTCAACGCAAAATTGTAATTTTTCAAAAACATCAGCAAACGGTTGGGTTTTATCTGTTGCTTGAAGAAAATAAGTTCTATTATTATTGATAATAGTTTCCGATATATTTCCTGCTCTTCGAAATGCACCGAGAGATGAGCTTAGAAAGCCTATGGCTGACTCGTATTTTTCATTGTCGTATAGAAATTTTCCGTATTCGTAAGATGCCATGGGATCCAATATTTCAGGATAGTTTTGATATAGTTCAGCTGCTCGTTTCAAATTTTCTATTGCATTTTCTTTATCATGAGGCTGCAAGCTTAAGTCTTTAAGATCATCCTTGCCCATATGCGCTAACGTTGTACCCTGTAGCATTAAGACTGATTGCAAGATCCGTAGTTTTATCTGTGTATTCTCTGTTATCCCTTCCAATAACTTCAAAGTGAGATCCAAATAAGTCAGTCCTTGAGGGGGCTTGCTCACCCCCCCGCTAGAAATCAAAGCCTCTGCTCTTCCTAGGTACGCCTGAGCCAATAGAATGGGATGAGGATTAAGTTTTATGATTGCACTAAAGTGTTCTTCAGCGAGTTGCATACGAACCATCGTTGGTATAAGCTTTGCTTTACGAAGATAAAAATTACCTAACCACAAACGAATTTTGATTTCTTCATCAATACCCTTTGACTCGATAGCATGAAGCAGTGCTTCTTTTTGAACTAATTCTTCTGCTAATAGGGTGGATACTTCAATGTTTTGTTTTTCTTCTACCTCATTTTGTTCGTTAATCCTAATTGTCATCACAGTTGACATTGTATGCTCCTTTATAAGTAAATCTGTAGCTAAAACAAAGATGATAAACTTGTTATTGATTATACTTTAATGTTACAGCGTTGGGAATAAGTTTACGTGCCTATGCGGTTGACTGATGTAACCACTTTGCTGGAAAGTGGACATTTGTGCTTTGCTGTTACATTGTGAAATTTATATTGACAGAAAAAAAGATATGATATACGGTACCAATATGCTCCTCACAAGTAATTACTTAAACTGGATCTTAATTTAGCAGTTGTTATGGTCTAAACATAAGGATCCACTATAGATCTTGAGTAAGGGATGTTTATTATGCCTTTAAGCGCACTACCATGGGAAGCGCTTTGTACGTATTTTATGTAGGTATTCTTTTGAAGCAGTCTTTAGCCAGACACATTAGGTTAATTGTTCCGGAGAAATTGTGAGTGATTCGCTAACAATAATGAACAGCTATAACACTACTTTAATGGCTACTACGAAGCTATTAAGGAATATGGTTGTAGCAGTGTTCGAAATTAAATAGTATTAATAGAAACCTGAATGAAAAAAGGTTTCCAGGTTTTTTATTCAAATGCGAGAAAATTTTGTTGCACGCAAGTGAGAACGGAGGAACGGAACGATGATGACTATTATACAGACGACTCTTATACAAGCCATTAGGAGAAATGAAGAAAATAAAGTTCGCGGGATTTTAGAGCAGAGAGCAAACGGTTCAAGAAAAAAATTCAGTGATGAATTGAATCCAGAAACAAATGGCAGCCCTCTGTACTGGGCAGCGGTTGATGGCCGTACGCATTTTATAGAGTGGTTAGTAAAGGCAGGAGAAGAAGTCAATGCAACCTGTTTCAGAGGTAAAACGGCTCTTTATGCGGCTGCCGCCTATGGACATATAGAAGCAATAGGGGTACTGCTCAAGCAAGGAGCAAGTGTGCATATATCAGATGAGTTTGGTACAACACCGGTTTGTATTGCTGCTCGCAATGGGCATGCTGCATCCATAACTGTCTTGCGTGCAGCGAATGCGGATGTGAATATGGCGAGGAGAGATGATGGCATGACACCGGTTTATATTGCTGCTCGTAATGGACATGCTGAGGCCATAATCGCCCTGCGCATAGCAGGGGCAGATGTGACTACGCAACTGCCAAAAGATAACACAACGCCGGTTTATATCGCTGCTTGTAATGGACATGCTAAAGCCATAGCTGCCCTGTATGATGTTGGGGCAAATGTGAATACGCCAGACAGAAACGGCAAAACACCGATGCATATCGCTATTCAAGAAGGTCATGGCGAAGCTATAATAGCCTTGCATAAGGCTGGGGTGGATGTGAAGACACAAATGCCAGATGGCATGACATGGATGCATATCGCTGCTTGCTATGGGCATGCTAACACCATAACTGCCTTGCATGCAGCAGGGGCGGATAGGAATACGCCAGACAGAAACGACAAAACGCCGATGCATATCGCTATTCAAGAAGGTCATGGCGAAGCTATAATAGCCTTGCATGGGGCGGGGGTGGATGTGAAGACACAAATGCCAAATGGCATGACATGGATGCATATCGCTGCTCGCTATGGGCATGCTAACACCATAACTGCCTTGCATGCAGCAGGGGTGGAGGTGGATGCGCCAGACAAAAACGGCGTAAGGCCGGTTTATATTGCTGCTTACAATGGACATGCTGTAGCCATAGCCGCCCTGAGTGCTGTAGGGGCGGATGTGAAGACAGCAAAGCCAGATGGCACAACGCCCGTTTATATTGCTGCTTACAATGGACATGCTGCAGCCATAGCCGCCCTGAGTGCTGCAGGGGCGGATGTGAATACAGCAAAGCCAGATGGCACAACACCCGTTTATATTGCTGCCTATAATGGACATGCGCAAGTCATAACTGCCTTGCGTGCAGCAAAAGCGGATATGAATGTGCGAATGCCGGATGGCACAACACCAGTTTATATCGCTGCTCAAAAAGGTCATGCTGAAGTCATAACCGCCCTGAATACTGCAGGGGCGAATGTGAATATAGCAAACACAAATGGAGTGCCGGTCCGTATGGCTGCTTACAATGGATATGCACGAAACGTGGCTATACTGATCGCTGAATACAGTGAACATGATGAAGCCATAATTAGCTTGCTTGAGGAAAAGCCGAGTGTGGCTATGCCCATGCCGGATGAAACGCCTGTTTATATCGCTGCTCGCTATGGACATGTGGAAGCCATAACTGCCTTGCATGCGGCAGGGGCGGATATGAATGTGCAAATGCCGGATGGCACAACACCAGTTTATATCGCTGCTCGGTATGGACATGTGGAAGCCATAACTGCCTTGCATGCGGCAGGGGCGAATGTGAATACGGCAAACCTCAATGGCAGAACCCCGCTTCATATCGCTGCATCTTCTAATCACGTAACGGTCGTTGAAGCTTTAAATGAGGCTGAACCGCCAGTTGCCATTCACATACCAATACCACAACCTCAAGTGGCCGCACCTAACGAACAAGCAAATGCACCTTACAATCAGCCTGAATCGCCAGTCGTCATGTCAGTCGTCACTCAGGTATGGAATTTCAATTTACAAACAATCAATGCAGAACAAGTCAAACGAGACCACGCAATGGCGCTAAGATTAGAATTAGAAAATGAGGTTGAACCGCCAGTCGCCATTCACATGCCACAACCTCAAGTGGCCGCACCCAACGAACAAGCAAATGCACCTTACCTTGGATGGGGATGGAATCCAATTAGGCATGTGCAACAAGTGCTTGGATGGGCAGTGTCGCCAAGACCGTGTGACCGGCATGGCCCATAACGAGCGAAAGTCCAACTATAGCCTTTGAAAGGAGCATCGCCATGACCATCGGCCACCACATCGTAAAAGAACTGTTTCGAGCACCATCTGTCCTGTAGACTATCTCTTGATTTAAGACCCCTTGGCTAGGTGATCCTCGCATCAATATCCAAAACGATAAAGGGAAAGCCAAAGCTTATCAGGTACGACAAGTGCTTTTGGCAATAGATAAACTAAAGGAGATAAAGCATGAGTATTGATCATTATACCTATCGAGTTACCTGGTCTCCAGAAGATGGGGAACATGTAGGCTTATGCGTTGAATTTCCGGCCTTGTCATGGTTAGCTCATACGCCAAATGCAGCATTGACAGGCATTCGAAAACTGGTTGCTGAGTCAGTAGAGGATTTGAAGACTGAGGGAAAGCCGATACCAGAACCATTAGCGGAAAGGTGTTATAGCGGGGAATTTAGAGTACGTATTCCATCAGAATTGCATCGCTCTTTAGTTTTACAGGCCGCAGAACAAGGTGTCAGCTTGAACCGGTTAGCAAGTTTGAAGCTTTCTGCTGTACAGAACTATTTGATAAATAAATCGGTGTCTGATGACAATAATAGAACATTCGCTGGTTCCCGTTAATTTGAATTGATACTGTTGTGAAAAGCGCAACACTAAGAAACAACTGGATAAGCCTTCGTAAAATTCTCGGGTTTGTGTGCGACATTTATCGACATCGTGTGCCAATCGTAGTGGTCGTGTGCGGCAAAAAATTAATTAAAAATCAACAGGTTAAGGTTTGGCTTGACGGACTCAAGGTCAAGCGCACAGGAACATTTGGTACATTTTTTAGGCGGAGGCGTTGTCTTAAAAGTCATTCGACTTTGATTTTTATGCCTTGTGCTTTGATGTTTTTTTTTGTTGCTTGGACTTACGGTGGACTTACAGAAGAAATAAAAACGGTGTAAAATGTAAAATAATCTGTAACGTATTGATTTTATTGGCGCTCCCTAGGGGACTCGAACCCCTGTTACCGCCGTGAGAGGGCAGCGTCCTAGGCCACTAGACGAAGGGAGCCTCAAGAGTGTTATTATACGGAACATACAAGAGTTGTCTATGAAAGAGGCTGTATTTATTATAGATGTTAACTAACATACGAAATTGGTTTCGCGCAATTCGCAAAAAGCGTGATCGAAATCATCAGAATCAGACAGCACCCCACAACCCAGTGATCATTCCCCGAAGTGCACATTGTGTGTCGCGTGCCAGTATTAGTAAGCATGCGCTGAAGGTTTTGTATCGACTACATGACGCAGGGTATCAAGCCTATTTGGTTGGTGGTGGCGTACGAGATGTGTTGCTCGATTCACATCCTAAAGACTTTGATGTCGCGACTAATGCACGGCCTGAAGAAGTCCAAAACTTGTTTCGCAATTGTCGTCTCATTGGTCGACGATTTCGTTTAGCGCATGTGCATTTTGGATATCATATTATAGAAGTTGCGACTTTTCGCGCAAATTCAGAAGATAAAGCACTGAGTCCACATTTGGTACATTCAGAAGAAGGCATGATATTGCGTGACAATATTTATGGCATGCTGATTGACGATGTTTATAGGCGCGATTTTACGGTGAATGCGCTGTATTACAATATTGCCGATTTTACATTGCTCGACTATGTTGGCGGTTTAAAAGATTTGAAAGCGCGTTGTTTAAGAATGATAGGGGAACCCAGCCAACGTTACAGAGAAGATCCCGTTCGTATGCTACGCGCCATTCGTTTTGCCGCAAAATTAGGATTTAGTATTCATCCCGATTCCGAAAAGCCGCTGTTTGAGCTGGGTGCTTTAGTCAAACAAGTGCCTTCTGCACGCTTGCTCGATGAATTTATGAAATTGTTTTTAAGTGGTTTTGCAGAGGCCAGTTTTAGGTTGTTGCGCCATTATGGGTTATTTATCGTATTGTTTCCACAAGCAGAACAGTGTTTAATAAAAGAACAAGGTGCTATCGCAAAGTCGTTTATCACGGGCGCGTTATTAGCCTCAGATCAACGTGTACACGAAAGCAAGCCTGTTGCCTTGCCTTTTTTGTTGGGTGCTTTTTTATGGTATCCTGTACAAGCGCGTGCAATGGCATTAATGAAAGAGGGTGTTTCGGAATTCACGGCGTTTTATGAGGCTTGCGATTGGGTGCTGCAGGAGCAGCAACAAAGCGTTGTTATTTCTAAGCGTTTTTCCCAGGCCATTCGAGAAATTTGGATTTTGCAGATTCGTTTAATTCGAAGACTGCGAAAACGTGTATGCGAATTGGTTTTACACCCGCGTTTTAGAGCCGCTTATGACTTCTTGTTATTGCGAGCGTCTACGGGTGATAAATCAGTTGAAGAAGTCGCTGCGTGGTGGAAAACGTATGTTGAAGCAAGTAACGACACGCGTGGATTGATGGAAAAAGCGTTGCAAGAGGGTCACACTCATCGTTCTAAGCGTAGAAA
>JBPOIR010000037.1:0-3043 GCA_052034335.1 Pseudomonadota bacterium
AAGTTCCGCTTGCTTTTTCTCCCAATCGACCGCTTTGAGTTGAAGGCTTTTAGCCGCAGACACCGCCTGCTGTACGCGATTAAATTTATCCTGTGCGCTCGCCTGCACCTCACCTAAAATTTCAGAAAGCTTTTGCTGCGCGAAAGGCGTATCAAAATTCAATTGGCTTAACTGGCTCGCCGTCAAGCCGCTACAAACAGGATGTTCAGCGTCTCCCATCGATATGCCCAATTGTTGATGGGCGATTTCATGGAGGATTTTGGCTAATTGTGAACCATAACAACAATAGGAGTCTCTTTTTTCAACGCAGACTTTGGCGACTTTTTTATGACAATAACGACCCTCAATTTTAATGCAACGCTTATTTTTAACCGCCGCCATAGCAAGCTTCTTTTCTTCTTCATTACATTTGCCCAATAAGCCTTGCAAAACACCTTTTAGTTTGCAACAGTCTCGTACAAAAGAACCTAAATTCACGCGGCATTGTCGGCATTGTCCTCGAAATACAGTCGGATTATTGGAGTCTCCTACTATCCCGCCTAATCCGTCTTCCAAGGTTTTACCCATTTCGGTTAATGCGCTGAAGCCTGTGACCGCCTCACCAAAATCGGCGGCATTGTAACCTTCAGTGACCGACTGTCCTGTTCCTGGCAAAAAGCTTAATTGGCCTTGGTTAAAGCTTAGTCCATCTGTTTTTTGATAATCAGACACATTGCAACGAAAGGTATTTTCATATTCAACACAAGTTTTCCCCTCGAACACAGCACACTTAGAATCTATTTGCTCGCATTTTTGTTGGATGTAAGGTTCACATGTATCAATATCTCTACCACCGCAGAGAAATTCTTTATTTTCTAACCAATGCGCTCTTGTGACCGGTGTTTCGAAACCTGCGATTGCTCTGGTTTCATTTAGATTTTGCTGTTCTGAGAAAACCGTCTCACAACTGTTTTCGTTTTGTAGGCGTTCTAAATCTTCGCACCCTACCCAAGTTTCTTGTAAGGTAGGTTTTTGAGGTATTGTCACTTTCCATACATAACGACCACCTCTAACGCGATTTTTATTGCCTTCCTCTGATTTTTTTCTGCCCGTTTTTGGCTGAAAAGCCGTAAAAGAACCCGTAAAACCATTGCTGGGTGCCGGATTGAATTGATTCGTCCTAAAATCAACACCACCCTCACCAAAATGCTCTTTGCTGATTAATGTAATCGTTGTTCTTTCAGGATAAGCAGGTTCCCCTATGGGGTTGTCGACAGAAACATTTTTATGGTGTTGATTTTCACATTGCGAGACCCCAATGTCTCCTGTCTTTAAATTAATACTAAAACTCACCAAATTGTAACATTGCGCCGTAAAATGGGCGGTTACGGTTTTCACTAAATCGGGCTGAGGAATAGCTTTGACGATTAATTTTTTAACACAGGCTCGAAGTTCAGGGGGAACGCCTTTTCTACAGGTGACAATTTTGTCTTCCAAAGGAGATTTGGATTGCACAGGCTTTGAACCTTTTTCAAATAATTCAGCTTGACTTTTATCGTCACCCACCGCTTCAGAAATTATTTGATATTTTTTAAACACATCACTTTCAGGCGAGATATGGAATCGATGCTTTTCTTTTAAAAGCTTTTCTGCATCCCCCAACGTGGGTTGATTGAGGTTTTTATGTTGAGCCGCATCACTATTTTTTTTAGCAAGCTGTGATTTTAAAACATCTTCTTTATCTCCAGTGTCGTAGTGCCCATCAAAAAGTGTCTGAAGCTCACAAGCTTGTGCTTGTAAATGCTGGCTTTCGGGTTTGCTGGCGCAACCTTGCTGCATTTCGTTTACCACATTCTCTTGATTGCGATATCCTTGCCCATGCAGTTGTTCAGCAAATGCTTTGCCTTCTTTCGCTGAATCTGCGGTAACATTGATGGACTGACAGGTTAGCAACAAGCAAGCCATTAAACGGTTTGTATTTCTAAAGGTGGCAACTTCTCTCCCAAATAATTTACTCATGTGAATCCCGGTATTTTTTAAGATAATGAGTTGTCGCTTTTTGATTGGCTAGTGATCCCGATTTAGCAATACGATTCAAAGCTTCTTCTAAAGATGTATCGCCATAAACCACATCGAAATGCGGACCCGAATCATCATTCGCATCTTTTTGTGTCAAATCTACAAGGGCAACTGCCGGAACTACATCAATGTTGAATTTTTGGAATTTCTCCGGATCAATTAAAATCTCAACATTGGCTTTTTCTCCAAACATGGCGTATGTTTTAGCGGTTGTCTTTGTTAAATCGTTATCGACGAAGCCTCTCAGCAATAATGGACATCCTATGCGACTCGCTTGTTCTGCCCAAAGCTTTAAGCTCTCTTTAGGCATACTAAAAGAGATAAAAATCAATAAGTCTGAATCATCAGGCTTATTCGAATAACCTGGCACAGAAAATAAAATTATCAGCACGCCTAAAAATAATCGTTTATAAAACACAACAATTCCTCCGTCTCCAGATAAGATATCCAAAGTCTTCGCCTTTGATAGGATATTCTTTATTTATTCCCCAAAAGAAAGTGGTTCTACCGATAGGGTTGCAAGCTTTTTTAGGATCGCGCGTAACGGATGGGTAAGTCATTTGTAATTTATATTGATCTTTACGCCACCAAGGCATAGGGTACAGACTACAAGCTGCCTTTTTACCCATAGAACCCCACAGCAACATCTCCCGGTGTAATTTAAAAATGAGCTTTTCTACTATCAAAGTGCTGGCATCTGCACCGCCGTTATGAAAACCTAGCGTGCCTGTCAACGGATACACACCGCCTTGACACCCCGCACACCAAAACAAAGTATTGATGGGTGTGCTAATGGATGATTTAACACAATCCGCCGCACACGCCATCTGTACAATGGGATTGGCAAAAAGGGCTACCTCGGGATTCAGCCAAATAGAGATCTCGTCATCATTCCAAAGCGGATCTAATTCCGTCATGTACGCAATATCAAAGGATTCGGATGTCATGCACGCAAGATTTACAACAAGGTTCATCCAATACAGTA
>JBPOIR010000105.1:0-7695 GCA_052034335.1 Pseudomonadota bacterium
GTCCACCCAGACCCACCAAATTTTGGGTTCTAACGTGGAAAAGAGTATAGAGGGGCCATAGCTCAGCTGGGAGAGCGCCTGCCTTGCACGCAGGAGGTCGTCGGTTCAATCCCGACTGGCTCCACCATCACCTCCTGAGATATTCCAGAAAATTCAAAAACGTCCAGAAAGCCCGATAAAAAGGGCTTTTTTTTCGTCTTTCAGTTCCAAAAAAGTCCAACGATTACCACTGGCTCCGATTCTATTTTGGGTACGAATAGGGGCATATAAGCAGTTGGTATGGAAGATACCCCTTATGCCAATGACGTTACAATCTTAACTTTTTCAAAAAAATCTAAAAAGTCATTTTTCGGTAAGTTGAAATTTAAGGTTAAGTTACCTATAATTAAGAAATCATATTTTAGGGTAATTAAAATGTTTATTGGACGAGTTAAGGAACTTAAAAAACTACAGCTTCAATTTGACATAGGGCGATCTAGCCTTGCGGTCATTAAAGGCAGACGAAGAATAGGAAAAAGTAGGCTAATCCAAGAATTTGCAAAAAATAAACATTTTTGGGCTTTTTCTGGGCTTGCACCTACACCTAAAGCGACACTACAAGATCAATTAGATCACTTTTGCACGCAACTCTGTCATTATGCCAAGTTGCCTCCCTTTACCGTTGTCGATTGGGATAATGCTTTTCAACATTTAACGCTTCATTTAACGAAGGAACCCACCGTTATTTTATTAGACGAAATCTCTTGGATGGCTTTAGAAGACCCTAATTTTGTTGGAAAATTAAAAGATTGGTGGGATCTGAATTTACATGATAAATCACAATTTATGTTGGTTTTATGTGGTTCGGTTTCCACTTGGGTCGAAGATAATATATTAAACAGTACCGCTTTATTTGGCAGAATACATTTACAAATAACCTTAAATGAATTGTCTTTAAAAGAATCATATCAATTTTTAAAAACAAATGGGTTTCGTTTTTCAAATTATGATGCTTATAAAATTTTGGCCATTACCGGGGGTATTCCTTGGTATTTAGAACAAATATCACCCAATCAAACACCCGATGAAAATATTAAGCGATTATGTTTTGAAGCAGATGGCTTGTTTGTTTTGGAGTTCAAAAAATTATTTCATGATTTATTTCATCAACGTGGGCTTATTTATAAAACCATTGTAAAATTATTGTCTAATGGCATGCTAACGTATACAGAAATACAGAAAAAAAGCCAATATTCTCAAGGTGGAACCTTAACCAAAGCGCTACAGCAATTGGTAACTTGTGGTTTCGTGAGCCTTCATAAATCTTGGTCAATTAAAACAGGAGAAGTTGGCAAGAAAAATCTTTATCGATTAAGTGATAATTATTTAAGGTTTTATTTTAAATACATTGAGCCCAGCATTAACGAAATAGAAAAAAACAGATTCACGCAAGTATCTTTAGAGTCTCTGCCGGGTTGGGATATTGTAATGGGTTTACAAGTTGAAAATTTTGTTGTGAATAATCGAATTGAAATATTAAAATGTTTAGGGGTATCCATGGAAAATGTTGTAATAGACAACCCTTACTATCAAAAATCAACCCATCTAAAAAAGGGATGCCAAATTGATTATCTGATCCAAACACGTACAAAAAATCTTTTTGTTTGCGAGTTAAAATTTTCACGCAGACAAATTCGCAGTACCGTTATAGAAGAGATGCAGGACAAAATAAAAAGTTTATCCTTCCCCAAAGGTTTTGGTGTGTGCCCAGTGTTAATCCATATTGGGGAAATTGCACCTGCTATACATGAATCAAAATATTTTTACCGTATTATTGATATGGAGGATTTGCTAAGCTTTTGACTGACTTTCCCCCGACTTTTCAGGGAAAAATCAGGAGCTTAATGCAATACATGTGTGGCGCGTTATTTTACCTATTCATCAAGACACTAAAAAATTGCTCGAAAAAAACCTATCTGTGGATGAGCCGCATCGTTCAAGAAAAAATTTCATTAGATATTGGCCAAATATTTAAATTAATAGCTTTGTCCAGCGCTTTAGAAACATATTGAGCAATCTCTTCATTGTCTGTCAATAAATCGGGTATTAATGCATCCGAGTTTTCTTCCATTTCTTTATTTAATTGTGTCCATAAAAAAATTGTTTTTTGTGGAAATTGATGGTGAGCAATGAGTTCTTCCCTAATAAATCGATCGGTTATTTTCGGTGTTTTTGAATCATTGATTAAACAAAAAAATGCTTGAATAGCAGCGACTAATGCTTCACGCAAGGGAACAAGAGTTTCTTCAAAAAATTCTTGTTCAATCAGTACTTGCGCCAATCGTTGTTTGCGAAATGCATAGGCGCAGTATGTTTTTGCTTGTTGAAGTTGCTTTTCTCGCATATCTTTTAGAGATTCCGATAATGCTTCTTTATTAGGTAATGCTTTGATATTTGGACCCAAGCTAAGCACTCCGGCTTGGACTAAACGCTGAATGATATCTAAGGTATTGGGATCAATGGGCAGGTGGGTAATTGATGATAACTCTTCGGTCGTTTCTCGCGTGCTTGCTGCTTCTTGAACCCAGTGCTCAACGGTTTCTTTAAATTTTTCTAATGCCTGATTATCCTGATTTATCTCAGATTCTTCGGCATGTGATCTAACAAGTGAAGAAGGCTCTGAGACAATAGGAAGCGTTGGCTCAAGTTGGTGTGTATCAATAGGCGGATTGATTAAGCTATCCATCCGTTCTATAAAAGCGGCTCGCCCTGAGGGTAATGGCATGTCTTTTAAGGCGTCGTCTCCGTCCAAGACTCCTTGTGCTAGATTTTGTTTTTGTGAGAGTAAATTTAACATTCGATGTTCAATACTATCCTGGCAAACAAAGTTAATCACACGTACTGTGCGAGGTTGATTTTTTCGCCAAGCACGTGCAATGCGTTGTTCTAATTTGGCCGGGTTCCAGGGCAAATCTAGATTAATCACAATATTAGCCGCTTGAAGATTTAAGCCAAGACTACCCGCATCCGTTGATAAAAATAAACGACACTGTGGATCTTCTTTAAATCGATTAATTTCTTGGCGTCGTTTATGTTGGGGAACAGAACCGGTATGCCAAGCAAATTTTATCTCAAGTTTTTCGGCGAGTTCACGCACCAGTTGCAACATACGCTCCCATTCAGAAAAGATCAGAATTTTAACGCTGTGATCCGCCAACAACTCTTCCAAGGTGTTTTCCAGCTCTCGTATTTTTGGTGAAACACGACATTCAGAATCTAAAATATAAGGTGTGTCACACAGCATTCTCATGCAAGCAAGCCATTGTTGGAGGCGTTCATATTCTTCTTTTCGGAGCGCGCGTTGTCTAGCGCGAGCAGCCAGATTAGCAACTTTTTTCTCGTATTCTTCATACCGTAACCGCTGTTCTTTGTCCATGCTTACAAAATAATTATTGATGGTGCGCGCTGGTAATTGATCTTCCACATCCCCTTTTCGGCGACGCAACATGATAGGCCTTAATTTTTGATGGAGTGTATCTAAATCTTTGTAACCTGAGGGCCTTCCGTTCTCGGTATCTAACTGATAAAAATGACGATTAAACAAAAACAGTGGTCCAAAAAGATGCGGATTTAAAAATTGTACCAATGAGTAAATATCATCAATCTTGTTTTCTAAGGGTGTGCCCGTTAATATAAAGGCATAGGGACTCTTTAGTTGTTTAATGGCATTGGCCGTTTTGGTTTGCCAATTTTTAATGCGTTGTGCCTCGTCCAGGATAATGACATCGGGCGCTAGCAGTCTTTGGATATCAGAGCGATCTACAACAATTTGTTCATAGTTTGTAAGATAAAAAAATGCCTCTTCTTCATATTGTTGAAGTCGTTTAGCGCGAGAACCTTGAATAATCAGCGTTTTAAGTGTTGTAAACTTTGCAATTTGTTCTTCCCATTCCGTTTTCAGAGACGCAGTTGCAATAACTAATACCTTTTTAATACCTCGAACTCGGTGGAGTAAATGACAAGCGGCAATGGCTTGCACTGTTTTTCCTAATCCCATTTCATCTGCTAATAGAGCTCGTCTATTTAATGCCAAATGTAACATACCTTCTTCTTGATAAGGATATAATGGGAATTTTAATGTGTTGAGATTGTGTTTGCCTTGTTGTAATTCTTCTGAAAAAATGGCTTTTGTTTTTTGCGTTTCTTCGGAAAATTTTTGATATTCAACAATGTCTTCCATATGGGCTGAAAAACGGATTTTATTTCGTATAGCATTTTTAAATCCTAATATCGCTTTTTGAATTTTAGGATAAGCGACTGTAAAATTTGTTCTCGTCGTTCCATCCAATTTAAAAAACGGTTCTAATAGTGTACGTAGAGCAGCGGAAGAATTTTTTGACCATACAATCCGCATTGTATTAACAACTCGACGATCCATAAAGATTTCAACACGCGGACTGCCTTCTATTATTGCTTCTTTGTATTTTTTCCGCTGTTTTCGTTGTAAGCGACACAAAACATGCTCAATATGTTTACAGGTTCCTAAACGATTGGTACGATAGTCTTGGCATGTACAAGAATTAATGTGCTCACTTAATGATCGAATTTCAATGCAGTATTCGGTGTTTTGCTCTTTAGAACTAACCAAAAAAGATCCAAAATAGCCATATTCAGGTTCGAGCGTTCGGGTTTTGAATTTTTCTGTTTGCCCACGCAACCGTCGACGTTCAATTTCATCCGCGTCAGTTGTATTCCAACCCAAGGCATTTAGCGCAGTATAGGGTGCTCGTTTTGTTTTTTTGGAAACACGACGAGATTTAGAGGTGTTAGGAGAAAACTTTTTCGTTCGGTTTTTAGCAGAATGACTCATTCTAGAATGTGCTCTCAATAATCCATATTAATTTGTGTTGTGCTATTCGACGTTTGTACCATTATTTTATGGTGTTTTCAACTTATTTAGGTCAAGTTTCAGAAAAAATTACACGGACCGTTTAATGTTTAGTTTCACAACTCCGCAAGCTCGATGTGCACATTTTAGTGAAATTTTCTAGTAGAAGAGCTTTTTATCGCGTTAAACCTATTGTTTGAAGCTCATTATATTCATTTTCAGAACCGATGATATGTTTAAGGCTTTGTAGTTTTAGGGAAATTTTATTTAAATTTTCAGAAAAATATCTTCCGCTATCCGGTGTTTTCAAAAAAAGAGATATTGCTTCTTGTTCGGCTTGCGATAAACCAAAATCGCTGAAGGATAGCTTTTCTCTTTCTAGGGTTTTAGCATAATATAATAACTCAATATATTGAGAATAATCTCCGACGTGTTCGGCAGGATTTTTGTTGTTCGTATAGAGCGGAGATTGTTGGCTGATATCGATGCCGCCAAAAGCTTCGGTGGGTAATAAAAGTGTAATATTTTTTTTAAATTGATGAATGCAAGCATTGATTAAGGCGCTGTTTTTAAAGAAATCGTTTATAATCACTCGTTTTTCTTCTTGTAAGCTTATGCTTGGCTTTTTAAAATTCCAAACAAAAGCCTCACAATAGTTAATGTGCCGCTTTATAATGCAAAAGCTGATGCGTATTTGTAGATGCCTTTCTAGACTGTTTCTAAATGCATTGTATTTTGGGTTATAAATTTTCGCGTCAGGATAAATAAATGTACAAAAAGAAGAAGTGTTCTTTGGTCGCGCTATGACATTTTGATCTTCAAAAGCTGCTGTTTCCACAAATAATTCAGCGATAGCAGGCATGTTCGACAAGCCGCAATAAATATTATTAGCTGTCCAGCGCTCATAACCAAACGCTTGTAATGGATTAGTCAATAAACAATTAAAAAAATCTTTATATTGCGTCATCAGTGCCGCATATTGTTTCGAAGCTTTTGAGCATTCTTCAAGAAAATTCTGCGTTGTATTCATGGCTTCTCTTTTCCCAGTTAATTTTATAATTTTGAATCTGTAAGTGTTGCAATTTATTAACTGAAAAATAGCCGAAAATTCCCCATAAAGCAATATAAATGCTTAAAAATGTTAATCCATGTTCTAGTTTCAATAGAAGGGCACCTATTAAAGGCGCAGTTCCACCAAACAAAGCGCCTCCTATTGTATTTGCAGTGCCAATACAACTGTATCGATGTTTTTTATGAAATATCTCTGAAGCAAACGTGCACCAGGGACCATTAAACATTGCTAGTCCTGTTGCAAATATGAAATAACCCGCCCAAAGTTTGTTGGCAGAGAAAGAATCGAGTTGAGCAAACAAAAATAAACTCCAAACAAAGATTAGGCTAGCGCCTAGCTTCATTATAGTCGCCTGTCCAAATTTATCTGATAAATATCCAAAAATAGGGAGTAATAAGATTAAATAAGAAAGTCCAATGGTGCTGCTTAAACGTGCCAGCTGTTCAGTAATGCCAGGTAGCTCTTTAAAATACATTGGTAAGTAAATAAAATTCATATGAAAAGCGACTGCTGGCAAACCGGTAATGAATAGCATCCCTATAAACTGTTGGTATTCGGTTTTTATGCCATGATATAGCGGTAATTTTGGGATCTCTTCTTTTTTTATAGATTCGAAAATAGGTGTTTCGGTTGTATTGTGGCGAATATAAACACCGAGCAGGACAACACAAAATCCTAAAAGAAAAGGGATACGCCAGGCCCATATAGGTGCGCGACTTAAGGTGCACAAATAACCTGCTAACGAACCGAGTAAAATACCGCTTGTACAAATACCATTAAAAATACCGCCTGCAAAACCTTTATGCTTTGTGGGAGTATGTTCTAACGCAAAAAGTAAGCCACCGGCTAATTCTCCGCCTTGAGATAATCCTTGTATTATTCTTGCGAGTAATAACAATAGTGGGGCTAAAATTCCTATTCTTGCGTAAGTAGGCAATATACCGATTAGCAACGTAGAAAAACCCATAAAGTACAGTGAGCTGCACAGAGCAACGCGTCTACCACGTTTATCACCGATCTGTCCCCACAGCATTGCACCGACAGGCTTGAACAAATACCCTATGAGAAACGCAGTGTATCCATATAAAGTTGAAAAAAATGGGTTTTGACTCGGGAAAAAGTGTACAGAGAAAATGGGTGCTAAAAAACCAAATAATGCAAAGTCATAAAATTCTAAAGTGGTTCCAATAGTGGAAGCCAATATCGCTTTAGTCGAAGTTTTTTTTTGAAACAGATTGCGTGTGTTCATAAAGTATTTCTCCATAAATTGACTTTTTTCATGGCGAGATAAAATTCTGATCGAGAATTTACGAATAGCTTCTGCTTGATATGTTTAATGTGATCTTCTACTGTTCTTGTTGAAATAAACATTTTCTTTCCAATTTCTCTGGCATTCATCCCTTGCAGATAAAAATAAATACAAGAGGCTTCTTTATTAGAAAAATCAATACTTTTTAAGTTTAAATCGTTTTTTGTTAGCCACTTAGATTCAAGTAGGCGTTTCTCTACAGTTACTTGGCTTGTTTTATTCTCTTCAGTGGCCAATTTTAGTAGTTTGATGGGTGCTGATTTCGTTCGCATCTGAGTATAAACTTTTTTAAATTGGCTTAATACATATTGAATACTTTTCCAGCGGTTCCCGCTGAAGGTACACGTAAATAATCGATAAATTTTTAGTAAAAGAAAACCATTGCGCTTAGTGCAATCGTTTGAACCCTATAATTTCTACCTAAACCTTCCAAATCCCCATATTGAC
>JBPOIR010000063.1:0-39926 GCA_052034335.1 Pseudomonadota bacterium
GGTTATAATCGTTACTTTGTGGGTCAAGCATTTTGGCAACGTATCAAGATTTTGCCTTATTGGTTGCGTTATTTAAGTGCGTATGGAATACGTCAATTCTCACCCAATCGCTGGGATAGCATTGCCAAAATATTGCCTAATCGTTTTCGACCACGGCTAGTGGGCGATAAAGCGCATAAGCTTGCAGATATTCTTGCGGTTCCAAATGCACGGACTTTTTATAAAAATTTAGTCAGCTATTGGGAAGAGCCAGCGAATTTAGTGTTGGGTGGCAACGAGCCAGTTTTGTACCCTTGGAATTTTGAATCCACTTTTGGACATTCCGATGATTTTGTAGAATCGATGCAAATGATGGATACTCTCACGTATTTGCCAGATGATATTTTGACTAAAGTAGATAGAGCGAGTATGGCGGTTAGTTTAGAAGCACGTGTTCCTTTGTTAGATCATCGTGTTGTTGAATTTGCTTATGGTTTACCCATGGATGTTAAAATTCGAAACGGCCAAGGTAAATGGTTATTAAGACAAGTCTTAAATAAATATGTACCTAATCGTTTAATTGATCGACCCAAAATGGGCTTTGGTGTGCCTATTGATCAATGGCTGCGCGGTCCTTTACGGGAATGGGCAGAGAATTTATTATCTTTGCAGCGTTTAGAATCTGAAGGCATTTTAAACCCCGAGCCTATTCGTCAGCGATGGCGCGAACATCTGTCGGGACAGCGAAATTGGCAATATTCTTTGTGGGGTGTTTTAATGTTTCAAGCTTGGCAAGAACGGTGGGCATTATAATGACAACGCGACATTTGATTTTAATTTTAAGCGTTTTATGCGCGTCTTGTGGTCATGTTTTGTTTAAATCCGTCGCCAATACCTTAAAAGCCTTAGATTCTGTTTGGACTATCGTTTTGGAGCCTGCCTTTATTGCTGCGCTTTCTTTGTATGGAGTAGCGACTTTGGCCTGGATTTGGTGTTTACAAGAAATTCCTTTAACGCAAGCCTACTTATTCATGTCCTTAGGTTATGTGTTTATTCCGATTATGGGATGGTTTTTCTTTAGCGAAGTCCTCTCGTTGCAATATATTCTGAGTGCAGGATTGATAATAACTGGAGTCTTAGTTGCCGTTCCAAAATAACGCTGTATTTTAGAATAATGATTTTTGGTGTAAACTACCCGTTCAATGGTACCCGTACCGGTTCCCTCGCGACGATATACTGTGAACCCCGCCAGATCCGGAAGGAAGCAACGGTAACGGTAGATTCGGGCGCCGAGGTGTGGCTGTTATGGGTGCCACCTAATAAGTGTTTCAGATAATTGTTTTGACCAATGAGCGCTTGTTTGAAGGCGCGTAAGCGCCAAGTTAAGCGAATGCAGGCAAAATAATTATCTGAAACACTATAATTTCCAAAATAACTTGGTATGAAATTGTAAACGACATGAGTCAACTTGCGCTTGCCAGACGATATAGACCGCACACCTTCCAAGAAATGGTGGGGCAGGACGTTACTGTGCGTGCCTTGAGTAATGCGCTCGATCTTAAACGTCTACATCATGCCTATCTTTTTACCGGTACGCGTGGTGTGGGTAAAACCAGTGTTGCGCGGATTTTGGCCAAATGTCTTAATTGCGAACAGGGGATCTCATCCACGCCCTGTGGTACTTGCTTTGCATGCGAAGCGATTGATCAAGGTCGCTTTGTTGATTTAATCGAAGTCGATGCGGCTTCGCGTACCAAGGTCGAAGATACCCGAGAGTTATTAGATAATGTTCAATATTTACCGACACGGGGTCGCTTTAAAATCTATTTGATTGATGAAGTGCATATGTTATCGGGACACAGCTTTAATGCTTTATTAAAAACCTTAGAAGAACCACCGGAACACGTTAAATTTTTATTAGCCACGACCGATCCGCAAAAATTACCGGTCACGATTTTATCGAGATGCCTACAGTTTCAGCTGTGGCGATTCCCCGTTAACAAGATAGTGCCTTATTTGGCGGAAATTTTGCAGCGGGAAAAAGTGCTTTTTGAAGAAGAAGCGTTGCAAGAATTAGCGCGTGCCGCAGATGGTAGTTTAAGAGACGCGATGAGTTTATTAGATCAAGCTTTAAACTATTGCGAGGGCACCATCGAAGTGCGGTCCGTGCGTTTAATGTTGGGCTTATCTGAGAAAGCACGTTTATTGGCGCTATTGAGTGGTTTAGTCAATGGTGATGCAAAAAGTATTTTGAACGAAATTAATGCGCTTCAAGACAGCGCACCAGATTTTTCGGGCTTGTTAACCGAATTTTTAGAACTGATCCACCAAGTTGCAATCGCCCAAAGTGTACCAGAAGCCTTAGATGAAAATATGCGGGATCGTGAAGCAATCTTGGCATTCGCAAAAAGGATATTACCGGAAGAGATCCAATTATATTATCAGATTGGTTTACAGGGGCAACGTGACTTGCCTTATGCGCCTAATCCCAAAATGGGTTTTGAAATGATACTGCTTCGAATGCTGGCTTTTCAGCCGGTAAAGGTATCGAATTTTGTGGCTAAATCTAAAGCGCAAGTTGAAACACCTGTTGAAGCGAAAGCGGTGAGTTCTGAACCAGTCGTGACACAGCAAAAGCCAGAACAAACAAAACAGTCAGAACAATCAAGGCAGCCAGCAAACTCAAGGCCGGATGTGGTTTTAGAACGACAGGACTGGAGCAGTCTTGTTAATGAGCTGCAATTAAAGGGTTTAGAAAAGGTATTGGCGATTAATTGCACTGTTGCTGCATGGGAAGATGATTTAATATCGCTGAATCTAGATGAATCACAAAAACCCTTGTTGGGGAATAAGCGTTATGAGGACAGGCTGCGAGAAGCCTTGTCTCAGCATTTAGGACAATCGATTCACTTGAAGATTAGCTGTGGAGCAGCTGTCGGAGAAACACCGGCGCTTCAAACGAAACGCCTGTTTACTGCAGCCCAGGAAGCGGCTAGCAATCAAGCAGAAGCAGATCCGGAAATTCAAAAGCTGATCAAAGCCTTTGATGCAAAAATTGAGCATATTGCTTTAAAAGAAGAGCAATAGAGAGGATATAGACGTGAGTTTTAGCCCGCTCATTAATCAATTAATCAATGCACTACGGTGTTTGCCGGGTGTTGGACCGAAATCGGCGCAGCGCATGGTTTTTCATTTGCTAGAGCGCGATCGACATGGTGGGCAACTTTTAGCGCGAATATTGGAAGAGGCAATTGCTAAAGTTGGGCGCTGTCAGGCATGTCGAACACTATGTGAAGATCCTTTGTGTCGGTTTTGCGATAATCCACTGCGTGATCGGTCGATTGTTTGTGTGGTCGAAACACCCGCGGATGTATTGGCAGTGGAACACACAGCTGGTTATAGAGGCGTTTATTTTGTGTTAATGGGACATTTGTCGCCTTTAGATGGCGTTGGTCCTGAAGATTTAGGGATGGATTTGTTTAGGCAACGCTTAAAGCAAGGCGAAATAAGAGAAGTAATTGTTGCAACAAATCCCACCGTAGAAGGCGAAGCCACTGCGCACTATTTGGCAGAGTTGGTTAAAAAACATCACATTCAGGTTACTCGAATTGCACATGGGGTTCCTTTTGGGGGCGAGTTAGAATATATCGATGGCGGTACGATAGCGCGAGCAATGTTGGCGCGAGCACCGCTCTAAACTACGAGGAGATAAATATGTCAGAGTCCAGCGTAAAAAAAGAAACCTTTGGTTTTCAGGCCGAGGTCAAACAATTATTGCAGCTCATGATCCATTCTTTATATAGCAATAAAGAAATCTTTTTACGTGAGTTGATTTCTAATGCATCGGATGCAGCAGATAAGCTGCGATTTGAATCTTTGCGTGATCCGATGTTGTTGGTGGATGAACCTGAATTAAAAGTATGGGTTTTACTGGATAAAGAAGCAAAAACCATTACCATTCGAGACAATGGCATTGGTATGACACGAGAGGAAGTCATCCAAAATTTAGGCACCATTGCAAAATCCGGTACGCGAGAATTTTTAAGTACATTAACTGGCGATAGGGCAAAAGATGCGCAATTGATTGGTCAGTTTGGCGTTGGGTTTTATTCATCGTTTATTGTTGCCGATAAAGTGGTGGTTACAACCCGTAAAGCGGGCGCATCTGCCACAGAAGGCGTTCGGTGGAGTTCTACCGGTGAGGGTGACTATGAACTGGAAACTGCGTCGAAAGAGAGCCGAGGTACTGAAGTTGTATTACATTTAAAAGCCGATGAAGAAGAATTTTTGAATGATTGGCGTTTAAAACATATTATTATGAAATATTCGGATCATTTGACATTACCTGTTGTTGTTAAAAACGAAAAAAATGAAGATGAAGTTGTCAATCGTGCGACAGCATTATGGACTTTGTCAAAAAATGAAATTACCGATGAACAATACAAAGAATTGTATAAGCATGTTTCGCATGATTTTCAAGATCCTTTAGTTTGGACGCATAATAAGGTTGAGGGAAAGCTCGAATATGTTACCTTATTGTATATTCCAGAGCATGCGCCATTTGATTTGTGGCATGTGGGTAAAACACGTGGGTTAAAATTGTATGTGCGGCGTGTTTTTATTATGGATGATGCAGAGCAATTTTTGCCACATTACTTAAGATTTGTACGAGGTATTATCGATTCCAATGATTTACCATTAAATATTTCAAGAGAAATTCTGCAAAGTAACCGGGTAATCGATACGATCAAAACAGCCGTTATAAAACGCGTATTGGGCATGTTAGAACAGTTGGCAACAGATGACAAAGCAAAATATCAAATTTTTTGGAAGGCATTTGGTCAAGTTTTAAAAGAAGGTCCAGCAGAAGATTTTGCGAATAAAGAACAAATTGCAAAATTATTAAGATTTGCCAGTACGCATTCGGATAATGCAGATCAAATCGTTTCCTTAGAAGACTACATTGCGAGAATGCCAGCGGGTCAAACAAAAATCTTTTATGTGACGGCAGATACCTTTAATGCGGCGAGTCATAGTCCGCATTTAGAGATCTTTCGCAAAAAAGGCATTGAGGTATTATTATTAACGGATCGTGTGGATGAATGGTTAATGACGCATCTCACAGAATTTCAAGGCAAGCCTGTACAAGCCGTTACGCGCGGTGGCCTAGATCTCGGTGATTTGGCAGATAAAACGGCAGAAGAACATCATAAACAAGCGGAAACAGATTTTGAAGAAACTGTCAAAAAAGTGAAAGAACTATTGCAGTCTTCCGTAAAAGATGTGCGATTAAGTCAGCGTTTAACCGATTCGCCAGCTTGTATTGTATTAGATGAGCAAGATATGAGTGGTCAAATGGAACGGATGTTACGTGCTTCAGGACAACACGTTCCAACACAAAAACCCATTTTAGAACTAAACCCCGATCACAGGATGATTAAGCACTTGAAAGACGAACAAGATTCTGCACGATTCGAAGATTGGTCGCGGATCTTATTGGATCAAGCCATTTTGGCAGAGGGTGGCCAATTGGAAGACCCTGCCAGTTTTGTACAACGGTTTAATAAGCTCTTATTAGATCTTACGAAGGGGTAGGCGATTTCGCTTTTTATGCGCCCATACAAATAAGGCGGGTGGTAAACAGCAAACGACAATACCGCTGAGTAATAGAAAGGCGTATTGTACTGCCGTGTGTTGAAAGACAATATCGGCAGGTTTTGCGAAGCCAATGAGTAGCGCTGTTACACAGGTAATGGCGCCGAGTCCGCCCACAAACCAAACCCCGAATTTGCCTCCGGGAATTTTATAGGCTCTCGGGGTATTCGGTTGACTGTAACGTAATTTAATCACAGCCAAAAATAAAATAAAATACATAATCAAATAGAGCTGTGCTGCCAGTGTATTAATAATCCAATAGGCAGCATGAATACTCTCGTTAAAAACAAAAAGAGAAATCAACACGGTGCCACAAAGCCCTTGTAGACATAAAAGTGCCACGGGTGATTCATTCGCATTGGTTCGCATAAAAAGTTTTGGCATATAGCCGTCTTTGGTGCTGCTGAGTAAGCCTTTGCTGGGTCCAATAATCCAGGTATTTAAAATCGCAAAGCTGCCAATTAAAGTAAGTGCGGCAAGCAATGGCGCTGTCCAGTTGAGTCCAAACGCATTAAAAAATAAATGAAAGGCTTGCATGGGGCCGGCAATCAGACTCATTTTTTCTTTGGGGATGACGGCGGCAATAGAAAGCGATCCTAAGATATAGATCAATAAGATAATCAAAGTTGCCAAGAACATAGCGGCTGGGTAATCTTTTTTAGGATTTTGAACGTTTTTAACATGATAAGCGGGTATTTCCATGCCGCAAAGTCCTAACAAAATGGCCGTAAAAGTTACAAGCGTGCTGAGATCAGTGCCAGGGTTTAGGCTTGTTAAAGAAAACTGCAAATAGCCGGATGCTTCGGCATGCGCTAATTGGCTACACCCCAGTACAATCAGCACAACGCCAGGAATAAGGGTGCCGAGCATCACGCCGATGGCACTTAAAGAACTAGATGTTTTGATACCTTTAAAATTAAGTAGTGTTGTTCCCCATAGCACACTCAACATCACGCCAACCAAAAAAAGCCTGTTGCTTTCTAGTTCGGGTTTAAACAAGTAAGCCGCTGTTGCCGCAATAAAGGACAAAATGGTTGGCAGCCAAACCACACTTTCCATCCATTGCAACCAAACGGCTAAAAATCCCCAATTGGGTCCAAAGGCTTCTTCAACCCAGAGGTATACGCCTCCCTCTTTGGGCCATCCTGAGGACAGCTCTGCACAAGCAAGTGCAACGGGTATAAAAAAGCAGATGGCGGCAGCCAGAAAGAAAGTGATGGCTTGAGTACCCAATAACGCGGTTGTGGGCAGGTTTCGAAGACTCACAATGGCGGAGACGCTGAGTAGCGAGAGCGTGAACATTCCCAGGAACTTAGCGGGTACTTTAGGGGCAAGTTTTTTCACTAACTTTCTCTTTAATCATCTAAAAACAGGAGTTTATCATAATTGTCTTACTATACTGAACAAAGGGAGGTGACTATGGAAAAAGTATGGCTAAAAAACTATCAGTCGGGAGTGCCAATAGAGATAAGCCCTGATAAATATGCCTCAATTAACGACATGTTCGAAGAAGTCTGCAAATTGTATGCCGATTATCCTGCATTTGCGAATATGGGCACTGTTTTAAAGTATCAAGAAATTGAAGAACAAAGCCGTGCCTTTGCAGCGTATTTACAAAGCATTTTGAAATTAAAGAAAGGCGATAGCGTTACCTTAATGATGCCTAATATTTTGCAGTATCCAATCGCATTGTTTGGTGTGTTACGTGCCGGGTTAACCGTTGTTAATGTTAATCCGTTATATACCCCGCGAGAATTAGAACGTCAATTAGCAGATTCAGAAAGTACGACGATTGTAATATTGTCTAATTTTGCAAGCACGCTTCAGAGTGTTCTCGAACAGACAGAGCAGCAAAAAGTAAACGAAAGCACAAAAGAACGAGCGCAAAAAAACATCAAAATAAAAAACATTATTGTGACAGAAATAGGCGATGTGTTTCCATTTCCAAAATCGCTTTTAGTGAACTGGGTTGTAAAATATGTTAAAAAAATGATCCCAAAATGGGATGTTAAAAATATTATTCCTTTCGTCGAAGTATTAAAAACAGGCGCCCAACAAATATTTGTAAAACCATCCGTTACGGGTGAAGATATTGCTTTTTTACAATACACCGGCGGCACTACCGGTGTTGCGAAAGGCGCTATGTTAACACATCGTAATATGGTTGCGAATGTGGAACAAGCGACAGCTTGGATAAGCCCTTTGATCAAACCAGGGAAGGAAATAATCATTACTGCTTTGCCTCTGTATCATATTTTTTCTTTAATGGCGAATTGTTTAACCTTTATGAAAATGGGAGCATTCAATGTACTGGTGACGAATCCCGGAGATATGGATGGATTTGTTAAGATATTAAGACAGTATCCATTCACAACGATTACAGGTGTGAATACGCTATTCAATGCATTGTTAAATCAGCCAGAGTTTCATTCTGTTGATTTTAGTCATTTAAAATTAGCATTAGGAGGAGGGATGAGTGTACAGCATGCTGTGGCATTGCGTTGGCAGGCGGTGACGGGTGCGCCTTTAATCGAAGCCTATGGATTAACCGAGACTTCGCCTGCAGTGTGTATTAACCCTTTAAATCTGACTGAACATAATGGTAGTATTGGTTTGGCTATACCCTCCACAGATGTCTCTATACGAGATGATCAAGGTATCGCGCTTTCTTTTAACACGCCAGGAGAGCTTTGGGTGAAAGGGCCTCAAGTGATGAAGGGGTATTGGAAACAACCCGAAGAAACACGATTGGTATTACAGGATGGCTGGGTAAGAACGGGTGATATTGCAACGATCGATGAACAGGGTTTTGTTCGGATTGTCGATCGCAAAAAAGACATGATTTTGGTTTCGGGATTTAATGTTTATCCCAATGAAGTGGAAGAAGTGATTGCGATGATGCCAGAAGTGGCTGAGGTCGCTGTGGTTGGCGTGCCCTTTGAGACAGGTGAAATCGTCAAGGCTTATATTGTTAAAAAGGATCCTCTGTTAACAAGCGATGTGGTATTAGCTCAGTGCCATCGGGCATTAACGGGGTACAAGATCCCGAAAGAAATTGAATTTAGAATGGCATTACCCAAATCGAATGTGGGCAAAATTTTGCGACGCATGTTAAGAGAAGAATAACCGTATTTCATGCTTCATTTGCAGTAACAACCGATGAAGATTGATTAATTTTTACGAAAATAAGCCCCACATACATCACCAAGGATACAAAAGCGCCAAAAAATGCTGCAGAAAACAATACTTCTTCATGTTGCTGTGTGAAGGATGCATAGTTAAAAATGATAAATCCAACCCAGGCAATCAATCCTCCCATCATTGCATACCATGCTGCAAAACGATGAGTGCTTTTCCAAAAAAGAGCGGCGCAGGTGGGAACAAAAATTGAAACAAATAATGTAGCCCCAGAATGCACCATCAAATCAAAAATTGTCGGACCCGAAAGGGCAAGTCCTAAAGCAGTCAGGGCAAATAATATATTGCTCCATCGCAGCAGTTTAATTTTATTTTTCTCAGTTTTAATAGCAATGACTTTTAATATAATATTATTTACAACCAGAGAAGTTCCAGCAAGTAAATAACTATCTGCTGTGCTCATAATGGCGGCTAATAATCCACATGAAAAAATTGTGAATGCCAGAGGAGATAAATATTGTTGAGCAAGCAGGGGAATTAACTGTTCAGGTTGTTCAAGATTGGGTAATATATCTCGACCGACAATACCAACGAATAAAGGAATAAGGCCTAAAGCCAAATAAAGAAAGCCCGCCGTAATGGCGCTTGAACGCGCAATTTTTTCGGTTCGACTTGCCATTAAACGTTGGATCAGATCTTGTCCCATAATAGCGCCAAACCCTGTCATAAAAATACGGCCTAAATAAGCAGACCAGTGTGTGTTCGAGGAACTGTTTGGGAGAAGCTTGGTAAATTCATGAAAAAAAGCTTGAGATACCGCAGGAAAATTTTTAGTGTGTTCAAAGCAAATAGGCACAATCAGAAGTAGTCCAATGATGAGTACACCCAATTGGATAAAATCAGTCAAGGTTACTGCCCACATACCTCCTGCTACTGTATAAAGTAATACAATAATTGATCCCAACAAAATGCCCCATTCCACGCTACCGCCCGATACAATCTGGAAGATATAACCCATGGCTAACATATTGGATGCTAAGGTACCTATATAAAACGGAATTGTGAGTATCGTCGCAATGCGTTCAAAAGAAGGGCCGTACGATTTTCTTAAAAGATCGGATATCGTGAGTAATCCTAAACGACGAAAAGGAATGGCAAAAAATAGACCCGCAATAATTAAAGCGAGGGAGCACCCAAAAGGATCGGCAATGACACCATAGAAACCTTGAGAATACACCGTGCCTGAAACACCCATACAAGAGCCAGCGCCAAACCAAGTGGCAACGATCGTTGGAACAGCCAAATAAAAAGGCAATCGTCTGCCAGCAATGAGGTAGTCTGCCATCGTCTCTATTCGACGGCTTGCAAGATATCCAATTGATATCATCAGCAGGAAATAAAAGCTAATTCCCAGAATAAACAGCATAGTCATATTTACTTCCTTCCTAGAAACAACGAAACAGTGCATTTTGAAAGAAGCTCACAAGGATATCATCTTTTCAGATATCAAAAAATTACTATATATAAATTCAGTCATATTTATATGATGTACAGAAGTAAATAAAGTTGGCAGAATGCAAAGCAGGAATACAAGTGTACGTTTGTTGATGCCTACGAGTTCAAATGAGTATCAGACCCTTTTTAAAATGGCCCGGTGGAAAATACCGATTGGTCAATCGCATTCACAGTTTGTTACCGCAAGGTAAGCAATTGATTGAACCATTTGTGGGTGGTGGGGCTGTTTTTTTGAATACGGATTTTGAACACTATCTCTTGAACGATGCAAATCCCGATCTGATTAGGTTGTATCAAACATTGCAAAAAAAAGGTGGCGCTTTTATAGAAGTGTGTCGTTCGTTTTTTATCAAAAAATATAATACCGAAAAACATTATTATAAATTTCGAACACAGTTTAACGCCAGCACTGATCCGGTATTACGTTCAGCCTTGTTTTTGTATTTAAATCGCCATGGTTACAATGGATTGTGTCGTTATAATGCGGGCAAGGGTGAATTTAATGTGCCATTTGGTTCTTATACGAAGCCCTATTTTCCCGAAAAAGAAATGTTTCATTTTCATGAAGTCGCAAAGCGCGCGGTTTTTGTGTGTGAGGATTTTACGGAAACGCTTAAACGCGCTAGAAAAGGGAGTGTCATTTACTGTGATCCACCCTATGTTCCGCTCACGGCAACGGCAAATTTCACACGCTATCAATCTCAAGGATTTAGTTTAGCAGAGCAACAGGTGTTAGCAGATTGTGCAAAAAAATGTGCGAAACGCGGCATCCCCGTTTTGTTGTCTAATCACAGTAACGATTTTACACGGGATATTTATGCAGGGGCAATGATTGAAGAATTCGATGTGCGTCGATTGATTAGTTGCAAAATTGCCTTCAGGCGTCCTGTCTTGGAGCTTTTGGCGCTGTATCGTTGACCCCTTTACCTGCTTTGTCCGTGTCTATAGCTTACGTGAATTTTGGTGCAATCCGTGCAAGTTTAATAGCATTTTCTTTCAGCTGTACGACTTCAATGGGGTGTCCTGCGATTAGTACACACGTGCCTTCAGGTGGAATGAATTCTAATGTTTCAATAATCAAGCCATTCAATGTCGTTGGCCCATCAGTGGGTAATTCCCATTGTTGCATGCGATTAAGATCACGAACACTGATTCCGCCATCCACTAAAAAGCTACCATCTTCTTGCGGTTGTACTTCGGGTATTTCAGTGCGAGCCTCTGTGGTAAATTGTCCAACAATTTCTTCTAGGATATCTTCCAGCGTGACAAGTCCTAAAACATCGCCGTATTCATCAACCACCAAGGCCATTCGACGTTTGTTTTTTTGGAAATTTAACAGCTGAGTATGCAAAGAAGTCCCCTCGGGTACGAAATAGGGTTCTTCCATTACGCTTAATAACCCTTGTTCGTTTAATTCTCGTTGCGCTAGAATTTTTACAATATTTCGAGTATGTAAGATCCCCTGAACATTATCTAAGTCAGAACGGTAGACGGGTAAAAGGGTATGTTGCAGATCTTTCAGTTTAGAAATGATTTCATTTTTATCATCATCCAAATCGATTCCGACGACTTCATTTCGGGGGATCATAATATGTTCAACGCGAACATTTTCAAGATCTAAAATACTGAGTAACATGCTTTGGTGATTGCTCGGAATAAAATTACCCGCTTCGCTTACAATCGTTCGCAGTTCATCGGCTGTGACAGAATCCGTCGGTTTTGTCGAAGTTTTAAGCCCAAATAAGCCCAATAAGGTACTAGAGATCGCTGCGGCCGCCCAAACCAGCGGGTATAATAACCATTGCATCACTTGTAGTGGTAGAGATACAAAACGCGAGGTTTGTTCAGGTCTTAATGCCGCTACTGTTTTTGGCATGACTTCTGCAAAAACCAATAAAAAAAGTGTAACAATAATAGGTGAAATAATAACGCCGAGTTCGCCCCAGAAGTGTTCGGCGATTTGATTGGCAATGGAAGCCGAGATGGCTGTTGCAAAAGTGCTTCCAATGAGAATAACACCGAGCAGTCGATCGGGGTGTTGTAGCAATTTGGTGATGCGGCGTGCGTAGGGTTCTGTTTTTACTAAATGTTTTAGTCTAAAACGATTGAGTGATAAAATACCCGTTTCGCTGGCTGCACAAAAGGCACAAAGTAGGACGGCAAATACCAAAAGTGAAAATAAAAGTTCATCAGATAAGTCAATGCTATTCAAGTATTTACATCCTTATTTAGTCGACAGTAGATCCCAGAGTCTACCAAACAATAGGTGATTGTCACCCCTCATTTGAGTATAATCTTCGCATGAAGAACCGTGTAAGACAACTACGCTCGATATAGGCTCGATATAGACAATCGATTTTAGAGGATAAAACACAGATGTTTGAAAGTTTAGCCGAACGCCTGACGCGTGCCTTTAAGCACTTAAGTGGTGGAGCACGCCTAAAAGAAGAACATATTACCGCCACCTTGAAAGAGGTTAGAAAAGCATTATTAGAAGCGGATGTTGCTTTAAGTGTTGTAAAAGATTTTATTCACGCGGTACAAACAAAAGCGATTGGTCAGAAAGTCAACACACAGCTTTCGCCTCAGCAACACTTTTTAAAACTTGTGAATGATGAGTTGGTACACGTTATGGGTGAGGCCAATGTAGGGCTTCAACTGAATGCGGTGCCGCCGGTTGTGATTTTAATGGCAGGGTTACAGGGGTCGGGGAAAACCACCACCATTGCTAAATTGGCCAAATACTTGAAGGAAAGTCAACGCAAATCTGTGGCCGTGGTGAGCGCCGATATTTATCGTCCTGCTGCGATAGATCAGTTAAGAACTTTGGCAACCGAAGTCGGTACGTTGTTTATCGAGAGCGATCCCAGCGAAAAACCCGTTGATATTGTGGAACGCGGTATTTTACAGGCTAAAAAACAGCAGCAAGATGTTTTGATTATTGATACCGCGGGTCGTTTGCATATTGATGCAGCGATGATGGATGAAATTAAAACCCTTGCTAAGGTCGCCAATCCAACCGAAATTTTATTTGTGGTTGATAGCATGACGGGTCAAGATGCCGTGAATACTGCACGTGTTTTTAATGAGGCGTTACCCTTAACCGGCGTTATTTTAACCAAAACCGATGGCGATGCCAGAGGTGGGGCTGCCTTATCGATTCGTCAAGTCACCGGAAAACCCATTAAATTCATCGGCGTCGGTGAAAAAGTTTCTGCATTAGAACCTTTTCATCCGGAAAGAATGGCCTCTCGTATTTTGGGGATGGGGGATGTTTTATCCTTAATTGAAGATCTCGAAGCGAAAGTTGATAAAGAAAAAGCCGAAAAACTCGCTAAAAAGCTGCAAAAAGGACACGGATTTGATCTAAATGATTTGCGTGATCAAATAAAACAAATGTTAGCGATGGGTGGTATGGCAAGTATTATGGATAAACTACCCGGCATGGGTGCTTTACCGCAAAACATTAAAGCGAAAGTAAACGATAAAGAAATTAAGCATTCATTGGCTATTTTAGACTCGATGACGCCTTATGAACGCCAAAGACCGCTGGTAATTGCTAACTCGGGATCGCGTATACGTCGGATCGCGGCAGGCGCGGGTAGTGATATTCAAGCAGTTAGACGTGTCTTAAAGCAGCATACAGAAATGGAAAAAATGATGAACAAAATGTCTGCCAAAGGGGGCATCGCGCGGATGATGAATAGCTTAAAGGGGCGCCTGCCGCCAGGAATGATGCCGTAGCAGAAAATTTGTTACTTAAATAACATAAAATATTTTCTTCCATCCATCATAAAGCTGTGTTATCTTATGCGCTTGCTATAAAGGCAATGGTAAAAACAATGGGTTGCATATATATACGGCGTAACCCTAAAGGATTAGTCAAAACCTTATTGACATGAGGTTTTTGTGCTTGTAAGATCCCGGCTCCTGAATAAAGGAAGTGGCTGGAGATTTTATTTTGTTTTAATAGTGGGGGCGGACCTCGGTGTCTGTCCAAAAGCGGATCTCTGAGTCCGCCCAAAAGTGGAGCAGTCAGAATTTATGTCAACCGTTAATCAATTGGTACGCAAAGGGCGGTATCGCGCTAAAGAGAGAACAAAGGTGCCTGCTTTAGCAGGGTGTCCACAACGTCGTGGTGTCTGTTCTCGGGTATATACTCAAACCCCTAAAAAGCCAAACTCAGCATTACGTAAAGTATGTCGAGTACGTCTAACCAATGGTGCTGAAGTGACGTGTTACATTATTGGTGAAGGTCATAATTTACAAGAACACTCGGTTGTTTTGATTCGGGGAGGCCGCGTAAAGGATCTTCCCGGTGTACGATATAAGGTTGTTCGCGGACACCTCGATACTAGCGGTGTTAAAGATCGGAAGCAGAGTCGTTCTAAATACGGTGCAAAACGCGCTAAAGGGTAGAGAAAGATGCCAAGAAAATCAGTTGTTACAAGACGTCGCATTATTGCAGACCCCGTTTATGGGAGTCAGCTATTAGCTAAATTTATTAATCATATTATGACGCGTGGGAAAAAATCTGTTGCAGAACAGATTGTCTATGGGGCAATGAATATGATTGAGTCGCGCTTGCATCGCGACCCATTGGCCGTATTAGAAAAAGCATTGGATCACATTCAACCGATGGTCGAAGTAAAGTCGCGTCGGGTGGGTGGTGCTACTTATCAGGTGCCTATCGAGGTTAATGCAGAACGCGCTATGGCTTTGGCCATGCGTTGGTTGGTGAAATATTCAAGAGAGCGTGGCGAAAAAGGCATGATGCACAGACTCGCCGGCGAAATTATGGATGCCGCTGATGAAGAAGGTGGCGGTCATGGAAAAGGGGGAGCCGTTAAGAAGCGTGAAGACACGCATCGAATGGCAGAAGCAAACAAAGCATTTTCACATTATCGTTGGTAATTTAAGAGTATGTTGAGACGCACTACACCTATTGAACAATATCGTAATATTGGCATTATCGCGCATATTGATGCTGGTAAAACGACAACCACAGAGCGTATTTTATATTATACCGGTGCTTCTCATAAGATTGGTGAAGTGCATGATGGTGCTGCTGTTACGGACTGGATGGTACAAGAGCGTGAGCGGGGTATTACCATTACTTCTGCTGCGATTACTTGCTATTGGAAAGGGATGGCAGCCCAATATCCGCAACATCGTATTAATATTATTGATACACCGGGACACGTTGATTTTACCATTGAAGTAGAACGTTCGCTGCGTGTACTCGATGGTGCGTGCGTTGTGTTTTCTGCTGTAGACGGTGTAGAGCCACAATCTGAAACGGTTTGGCGTCAAGCAAATAAATATTCAGTGCCCCGTATTGCCTTTATTAATAAAATGGATCGAACTGGCGCAGATGTATTTCGTGTGCTGGATCAAATGAAAAAACGCCTTGGTGCAAATCCCGTCTTAATGCAAATTCCCATCGGTGCTGAAGAACATTTTGAAGGCGTTGTGGATCTTGTGCGGATGAAAGCTATTTATTGGGATGACAGTTCTCAAGGCATGACTTTTGAACTTCGTGATATCGCTCCTGATATGCTCGCTGAATGTGAAACGTGGCGTGATAAATTAGTGGAAGCAGCAAGCGATGCTTCCGAAGAATTGATGAATAAATATCTTGGTGGTGAGCAATTAACGGAAGAAGAAATTCGATCGGCGCTTCGTACACGTACTTTAAAATCAGAAATTGTACCTGTTTTATGTGGTTCTGCTTTTAAAAATAAAGGCGTGCAAGCAATGTTGGATGCCGTCATCGATTACCTTCCTGCACCCATTGATGTTCCGCCGATTCAAGGGATCTTGCATGACAAAGACAATACTCCTGGATTCCGTGCACCTTCTGATACAGAACCTTTCTCTGCATTAGCATTTAAAGTAATGACGGATCCACATGTGGGTACTTTAACATTTTTCCGAGTCTATTCGGGCGTGTTGAAATCGGGTGATACCGTATTAAATACTGTAAAAGATAAGCGCGAACGTATTGGTCGAATTTTGTTGATGCGTGCCAATGATCGTGAAGAAATTAAAGAAGTGCGAGCAGGCGATATCGCAGCAGCGGTAGGCTTGAAGAATACTTCCACAGGGGATACCTTGAGCGATCTCGAACAGGTAATTACTTTAGAGCGTATGGAGTTTCCGGAGCCTGTTATTTCCGTAGCCGTTGAGCCAAAAACAAAAGCCGATCAAGAAAAAATGGGCATAGCACTGAGTAAATTAGCGCAGGAAGATCCTTCATTTCGTGTTCGAACGGATGAAGAGACTGTGCAGACGATTATTTCTGGAATGGGCGAGTTACATCTCGATATTATTGTGGATCGGATGCGTCGTGAATTTAAAGTCGAAGCCAATATTGGTAAGCCGCAAGTTTCTTATCGTGAAACCATTCGCAAAGCGGTTGAGCAAGAAGGAAAATATATTCGCCAAACCGGTGGCCGTGGGCAATATGGTCATGTCTGGTTAAAAATTGAACCGGGTGCTTTAGGCTCGGGTATTCAATTTGTGAATGAAATTGTGGGTGGTGTTGTTCCAAAAGAATATATTCCAGCAATTGAAAAAGGTGTTCGTGAACAAGCAGAAAATGGCGCATTAGCCGGCTATCCTGTTGTAGACGTAAAGATTGTTTTGTTTGATGGGTCTTATCATGATGTCGATTCAAACGAAATGGCGTTTAAAATCGCGGGTTCGCAAGGTTTTAAAGCGGGTGCATTGAAAGCATCCCCTGTTTTATTAGAGCCCATTATGAAGGTTGAAGTGATTACGCCGGAAGAATATATGGGTGATGTTGTTGGTGATCTGAGCCGACGACGCGGCACCATTCTTGGGATGGATGAAAGCGTATCGGGAAAACATATTAGTGCCGAAGTGCCCTTATCTGAAATGTTTGGGTATGTAACCGATTTACGATCGATGTCTCAGGGGCGTGCAACTTCTACGATGGAATTTTTGAAATATGCAGAAACACCCGCTGGCATTGCGCAAGCAATTGTTGAAAAACGGGCAGGTTAATTTTAGGAGGATATGGCAGTGTCAAAAGGTAAATTTGAGCGAGATCTACCCCATATTAACGTGGGAACGATTGGTCACGTTGATCATGGCAAGACGACATTAACGGCGGCGTTAACGAAAGTATTAGCGGCGAAGTTTGGTGGCGAATTTAAAGACTATGGTCAAATTGATGCGGCGCCGGAAGAGCGGGCGCGTGGTATTACGATTGCGACAGCGCATGTTGAGTATCGCTCGGCGAATAGACACTATGCTCATGTTGATTGCCCTGGACATGCCGATTATGTGAAGAACATGATCACGGGTGCTGCTCAAATGGATGGCGCGATTTTGGTGGTCTCTGCTGCAGACGGACCAATGCCACAGACCCGCGAACATATTTTGTTAGCACGTCAGGTGGGTGTGCCGTATATTGTGGTTTTCTTGAATAAAGCAGACATGGTTGATGATGCGGAATTATTAGAATTGGTTGAAATGGAAGTTCGGGATTTGTTAACGAGCTATAATTTTCCTGGCGAAAAAACACCGATTGTTGTGGGTTCTGCCTTAAAAGCTCTGCAAGGCGATACGAGCGATATTGGCGAAGGTGCTGTATTAAAACTGGTTGCAGCGATGGATGAATATTTTCCTATTCCAGAGCGACCGGTTGATCAACCCTTTTTGTTACCGATTGAAGACGTATTTTCGATTTCGGGCCGTGGGACAGTGGTCACAGGGCGTATTGAACGCGGTATCGTTAAAGTGGGTGAAGAAGTCGAAATTGTTGGATTAAAAGATACGCAAAAGACAATATGTACAGGCGTTGAGATGTTTCGCAAGTTGCTGGATCAAGGTCAGGCAGGCGACAACGTGGGTATTTTGCTAAGAGGCACGAAGCGTGAAGATGTAGAACGTGGTCAAGTCTTAGCGAAACCGGGTTCGATCACACCGCATACGAAATTTGAAGCGGAAGTTTATGTATTGTCTAAAGAAGAAGGTGGACGACATACGCCGTTTCTTAAAGGCTATAGACCGCAGTTTTATTTTAGAACGACAGACGTAACAGGTGAGGTCATCTTGCCAGAAGGCGTAGAGATGGTGATGCCTGGCGACAACATCAAATTGGTGATTCATTTAATTGCACCGATTGCGATGGAAGAAGGTGTTCGTTTTGCGATTCGTGAAGGTGGTCGCACGGTGGGTGCAGGTGTTGTATCCAAGGTACTGGAGTAATTTTAAATGGCAAGTCAAGTAATCAAGATTCGTTTAAAGTCGTATGATCATCGGTTGATTGATAAATCTGCTAAAGAGATCGTTGATACGGCTAAACGAACGGGCGCTCAAGTAAAAGGTCCGGTGCCATTGCCAACGCGTCATGAGCGTTTTACCGTGTTGGTTTCGCCGCATGTCGATAAGAATGCGCGTGATCAGTACGAAATTCCGGAACATAAGCGTTATGTTGAGATTGTAGAACCAACGGAAAAGACAGTAGACGCGCTGATGAAATTAGATTTAGCTGCTGGCGTTGATGTCCAGATAGCTGTTAGTTAGGGGTAGAAAAATGATTGGTGTCGTTGCGACTAAATGTGGAATGACGAGGATTTTTGATGCGGAAAGTGGGGCATCGATCCCTGTAACAGTAGCGATAGTGGAACCTAACCGCGTTGTACAGATGAAAACGCTTGAGAATGATGGCTATATTGCTATTCAAGTGACTCGTGGTGAAGTTAAACCCAGTCGTGTTACGAAAGCTGAAGCGGGGCATTTTGCAAAAGCAAACGTCGTTGCAGGTAAAGGTTTAATGGAATTTCGTGCGGAAGCAGAAGACTGCAAAGACCTTACCGTGGGTAGCGAAATTGGAGCTGATTTCTTTAAAGTCGGCCAAAAAATCGATGTGGCAGGATTAACCCGAGGTCGTGGTTTTGCGGGTTGTATTGTTCGGCATAATTTTAGTTCACAGCGAGCATCTCATGGTAACTCGTTGTCTCATAATACACCGGGTTCGATTGGTCAAAATCAAACGCCTGGCAGAGTGTTTAAAGGTAAAAAGATGGCTGGACAGTATGGCAATACGCAACGTACGGTTCAAAATCTAGAGGTTGTTCGAATTGATTTAGAGCGACATGTTATCCTGATTAAAGGCGGGGTTCCTGGGGCGCCGGGCGGAAAACTCATTATTTATCCGGCGGTAAAACATAATGCTCAATCAACGGTTGCGGCCTAAGGAGATATCGATGGAAATCGCATTCGCCGTGCCTAGTCATGAGGCACCCAAAAAAGCTTTAGAAGTATCTGCGATAACGTTTGGAAGAGATTTTAACGAAGCGCTGGTACACCAGGTAGTTACTGCATATTTAGCAGGTGCGCGTTCAGGAACGCGTGCACAAAAAACACGTGCAGAAGTGCGCGGGGGTGGCGCTAAGCCATGGCGTCAAAAAGGAACGGGTAGAGCGCGTGCAGGCACTATTCGAAGTCCATTGTGGCGCGGGGGTGGTCGCATATTTGCTGCAAAACCACAGGATCATAGTCAAAAAATTAATAAAAAGATGTATCGGGGTGCGATGCAAGCCATTTTATCGGAGCTTGTACGACAGGACAGATTACTGGTTGTTGACGCGATTGAAATTTCGCAGCCAAAAACACGCGATTTGTTAGCGAAACTAAAAGCATTAGGGTTAAAAGAGGTGCTGATTGTAACAGGGCAATGGGATCCGAATTTGTATCTTTCGGCACGTAATGTACCGAAAGTGGATGTACAGCAAGCACCTAATGTGGATCCGGTTAGTTTGATTAAATTCGATAAAGTTATTATGACTGTCGATGCGATCCGCAAATTTGAAGAGGTATTCAAGTGAACGAAAAACGCTTATACACAATTATTTTAGGCCCTCATACCACTGAAAAAGCGGTAGGTGTTGCTGAACAGGTCGCATTTCGCGTTGCAAAAGACGCAACTAAAACAGAATTGAAAGAAGCTGTGCAAAAACTTTTTTCGGTTAAAGTAGTATCGGTTCGAATTGTTAATGTCATGGGAAAAACGAGACAATTTAGACAAAGACAAGGTGAAAGATCCGATTGGAAAAAGGCTTATGTTCGTTTGGACAAAGGCCAAGCGATTAATTTAGATGCGTTCCAATAAATAATGGGATATTGAATATGGTAGCAATTGTAGTAAAAACGAAACCGACTTCACCAGGGCGTCGATTTGTCGTAAAAATCGTTAATCCTGAGTTACATAAGGGAAAGCCTTATGGGCCTTTGGTCGTCTCAAAACAACAAACCGGCGGTCGGAATTGTTACGGACGAATTACCGCTTGGCAACGGGGTGGCGGACACGCTCAACGTTATCGTATTATCGATTGGCGTCGTAAAAAAATCGGTGTTCCTGGAAAAATTGAGCGTTTGGAATATGATCCAAACCGCAGCGCTAATATTGCATTGGTGCTTTATGCCGATGGTGAGCGTTGCTATATGGTTGCGCCTAAAGGATTATCGGTTGGCTCAGAAGTTTTATCGGGTGGTGATGCACCTATTGCAGTTGGCAATTGTTTGCCGCTTAGAAATATACCAGTGGGTTCGGTTGTGCATTGTGTGGAAATGAAACCTGGTAAAGGTGCACAGTTGGCGCGCAGTGCAGGGACTTCTGTTCAATTGCTGGCAAGAGAAGGGGCTTATGCAACACTTCGTTTAAAATCCGGTGAAGTTCGACGCGTTTTGGTAGAATGTCGTGCAACCATTGGTGAAGTCGGAAATAGTGAACATAATTTACGTAAGCTCGGAAAAGCGGGCGCAAATCGATGGCGTAATAAACGTCCGAGAGTGCGAGGGGTTGCGATGAACCCGGTTGATCATCCGTTAGGCGGAGGAGAAGGGCGCACATCCGGTGGTCGTCCACCATGTACACCTTGGGGTATTCCAGAGGGTAAAAAGACACGTCGTAATAAGCGCACGAATAAACTGATTATTCGTCGGCGTAAAGCAACGAAGTAAAAGGAGAAGGGTTCCATGCCACGTTCTTTGAGAAAGGGGCCATTTATAGATGCTCACTTGCTAAAAAAAGTAGAGCAAGCGATAGCAACGCGTATTAAGAAGCCGATTAAGACTTGGTCTAGGCGTTCGATGATTTTGCCAGATATGGTGGGTTTAACCATTGCAGTGCATAATGGTCGACAACATGTACCCATTTTAATTAATGAAAATATGGTCGGACATAAATTGGGTGAATTCGCTGCAACGCGACTTTTTCGGGGACATTCGGGTGATAAAACCGCGAAAACTGTGAAAAAGGGTGGTAAAGATAGTGGTGGTAAAGACAGCAAAGGTAAAGGTAAGTAGGGGATTGTCATGCTTGAAGTAAGCGCCAAATTAAGTGACGCAAGACTTTCGCCGCAAAAGGCGCGATTGGTAGCTGATCTCATTCGAGGGTTGCCAGTAGGTAGGGCGTTGAATATTTTGAGTTTTAGCCCGAAAAAGGCCGCGGTTATCCTGAAGAAATTATTGGTATCTGCGATTGCAAATGCAGAACATAATAAAGCGTTAGATGTAGACGAGCTTTCGGTTGCACGCATTTTTGTGAATGAAGCGCCGAACTTAAAACGATCGACGCAACGCGCTAAAGGGCGAGGAAATCGAATTGTTAAAAGAAATTGTCATATTACTGTAGTGGTTGCGTAATTAGTTAGAGAGAGGTTTTCATGGGACAAAAGGTACATCCAATTGGTATTCGCTTAGGATACATCCGGGAAAGTTCTTCTAAATGGTTTCCGGAAAGTGGCAAAAGTGGCGGATCATTTGCAAAAATATTGGCAAGCGATCTCGAAATTCGCGCCTATGCAGTCAAAAAGTTACCTGAAGCGGCGGGTGTGAGCCAGGTTTTGATTGAAAGAACGGGTCGTAATGTTCGCATCACCCTGAAAACAGCCAAGCCCGGTGTGATTATTGGCAAAAAAGGTGAGGATATTGAAAAGTTTCGAGCCGACATCAGTGCCAAAATTGGGTTTCCTGCAGATCGTATTCATATCAACATTGAAGAGATCCGCAAGCCTGAATTAGATGCGACGCTGGTTGCTAGAAGTATTGCGCAGCAGCTAGAACGCAGAATTATGTTTAGACGTGCAATGAAGCGTGCAGTCACGAGTGCATTACGACAAGGCGCTAAAGGTATTAAAGTGTATGTTTCTGGCCGTTTAGGCGGTGCTGAAATTGCGCGTAGCGAAATTTATCGTGAAGGTCGTTTGCCACTACATACTTTTAGAGCGGATATTGATTATGGGACAGCCATTGCAAAGACCACTTATGGTGTGATTGGCGTAAAAGTGTGGATTTTCAAAGGTGAAATTTTGACGGGAAGACCGCAACAAGCTGCACAAGAAGTTGCGTGACCCTCAGAGATAAAGAGGTATTAGTATGTTACAGCCTAAGCGAACCAAATTTCGCAAACAATTTAAAGGGCACAACCGTGGGGTTGCAACCCGAGGTAATAAGGTGAGTTTTGGTGAATTTGGCTTAAAAGCGATGGATCATGCGCGTATTACGGCGCGTCAGATTGAAGCCGCTCGACGTGCGATTAGCCGATATATTAAACGCGGTGGGAAAATATGGATACGGATTTTTCCAGACAAACCTATTACGCAGAAGCCTTTAGAAGTTCGTCAGGGGAGCGGTAAAGGAAACGTAGAATATTGGGTGGCTTTGGTGCAACCGGGTAGAGTCCTATTTGAAATAGAAGGGGTTACACCAGAGTTGGCTGCTGAAGCCTTTAGGTTAGCGGCTTCCAAGCTCCCTGTTTCAACGGAGCTTGTTCCACGGGAGATACTGTAATCATGAAAGCAGCAGAATTGATTGGAAAATCTACAGGCGAGTTGAACACAACGCTAACGACTTTACGGCGTAAGTTATTTAAGTTGCGATTGGTAAAAGCGAGCGGAGAATTAGTCAAGACGCATGAAATTAAAGAAACGCGTCGAAATATTGCGAGAGTAACGACGATGATAGCAAAAGAAGGTAAAAAGACATGAGTGAGCGATTAAGCCAAGGTCGCACCGAACAGGGGGTTGTGATCAGTGATAAAATGGACAAAACTATTACTGTTCGCGTTGTTCGAAAAGTGAAGCATCCCTTGTACGGTAAAATTATGACCCGTTCTACTAAATATCATGCGCATGATCCGGAAGGTCTGTGCAAAGAAGGGGATCTGGTCATTATTGGAGAATCCAGACCGATTTCTAAAACAAAAAGTTGGGTACTGGTAGAACGGCTTGAAAAAATAGAGCGAGAAGTGTTATGATTTCCGACTTTGACGGAGGCGGGCAATGATTCAAGTGCAGTCCATGCTCGATGTAGCTGATAACAGTGGCGCACGTCGTGTTATGTGTATTAAGGTTTTGGGTGGTTCAAAACGACGTTATGCGGGCATTGGCGACGTGATTGTTGTCACTGTCAAAGAGGCTATCCCACGTGGAAAGGTGAAAAAAGGGGATGTCTTAAAGGCCGTTATTGTTCGAACGTCTAAAGGCGTTCGTCGTCCAGATGGCTCATTAATTCGTTTTGATAAAAATTCAGCAGTGATATTGAATAATCAGTTACAACCCATAGGTACACGTATCTTTGGTCCCGTAACACGTGAATTACGGGGTGAGCGGTTTATGAAGATTATTTCATTAGCTCTTGAAGTGTTATAGGTGAATAATAGGTATGAGTAAGATTAAAAAAGGCGATGCAGTGGTGGTAGTTGCTGGCCGTGATCGGGGACGGCAGGGTACTGTTTTATCTGTACTAAAATCCAAAACACGATATGCAGATGCTTTTCGTCTTTTGGTTGAAGGCATTAACTTAATTAAAAAGCATACCAAGCCTCAGCAAGAAAAAGCGGGTGGCATTATAGAAAAAGAAGCACCCATTGCGATCTCAAATGTTGCGATATTTAATGCAGCAACAGGGAAGGCTGATCGGGTTGGATTTAAAATATTAGAAAATGGTCGCAAAGTAAGAGTATACAAGTCGACGGGAGAACTGGTTGATCATGCGTAACACCCCGAAGTTGAAAGATTTTTATAGTAAAACCATCGTTGCAAAGCTAATGAAAGATTTAGGCTGTGCAAATGTGATGGAAGTACCTCGTATTACCAAAATAACCTTGAATATGGGTGTCGGTGAAGCGGTCAATGATAAAAAAGTGGTTGATAATGCTGCTGCAGATATGGCCAAAATTGCTGGGCAGAAACCGGTTATTACCAAAGCGCGGAAATCCATTGCAGGTTTTAAGGTGCGTGAACATTGGCCAGTGGGTTGCAAGGTTACGTTGCGTCGCGATCGCATGTATGAATTTTTAGAGCGCTTACTGTGTATTGCGATTCCCCGTATTCGCGATTTTCGAGGGCTAAATCGACGTTCTTTTGATGGTCGTGGTAGTTATTCCATGGGTATTCAAGAACAAATTGTGTTTCCCGAAATTCAGTACGACAAAATCGATGCATTGCGTGGATTAGATATTACTATTACAACAACAGCAAAGACCAATGAAGCAGGTCTCGCATTGCTGTTAGCATTTCAGTTTCCTTTTAAGGAGTAGGACTCTCATGGCAAGATTGTGTAAGAGAGAAAAAGATAAACGTCAGCGTAAGTTGGTAAATAAATATCAGGCCGTTAGAGAAGAATTACGAAGCAGAATTCGTGATAAAGATTTAAGTTTTGAAGAAAAATTAATTGCACAAGCAAAAATGCAGAGTTTGCCTAGAGATTCAAATCGTGTTCGATTAAGAAACCGTTGTCTGGTAACGGGTCGTTCACGAGGGGTTTATCGTAAGTTTGGTTTAGGTCGCAATAAATTGCGAGAGTATGCGATGAACGGGCTTATTCCTGGTTTACGTAAGGCAAGTTGGTAGGAGCATAGAGATGAGTTTACAAGATCCCATTGCCGATATGTTGACCCAGATCCGCAATGGACAAATGGCTAAAAAAGAAAGCGTTACCTTTCCGGCCTCTAAATTAAAGATTGCCATTCTTCGGATATTGGAAGAAGAAGGTTACATCGTATCTTTTAAGAAAATAGGTGATGTAAAATCGACCATTATGGTTCATTTGAAATACTTTAATTTGAAGCCTGTCATAGAGAAAATAAGGCGGATCAGCCGCCCGGGCTTACGAATTTATAAGCCAAAAGGCGAATTACCTAAAATAATGGGTGGGTTGGGCATTGCAATTTTATCGACATCCGAGGGTGTTATGACCGATAAGAAAGCACGTCAGTGTGGACAGGGCGGCGAAGTCCTGTGTGTTGTTAGCTAGGAGTAATCAATGTCCAGAATTGCCAAAAAGCCATTAACCGTTCCCAAGGGCGTTGAGTTTAATCAAAATGGCCGGGACGTGCATATTAAAGGCGAGAAAGGTGCTTTTAAGCTATCGCTCGATGAGGCTGTTACGCTTCAGGTAGAGGGAAATGTTATTTCTGTGCGTGCGACCGCAGGTGTGCATCCGATGATCGGAACCACCTGTAAGCTACTGAGTAATATGATGACAGGGGTCAGCAAAGGTTTTGAACGTAAGCTGACGTTGGTTGGGGTAGGATACCGCGCAAAAATTGAAGGCGATATTTTAGAGCTGAGCTTAGGATTTTCGAATCCCGTACGATTCCCAATACCCGCAAGTATCAGTATTAAGGTGCCTACGAATACGGAGATTATTGTCAGCGGTATTGATAAGCAAATTGTGGGTGAAACAGCTGCTAAAATTCGGAAGTTCCGTCCGCCCGAATGCTATAAAGGTAAAGGTGTACGGTATTTTGGGGAAGTTGTAAAAATCAAGGAAACTAAGAAGAAATAGGATGATATGATGCGTACTACTAGTAGTAATAAACAAAGAACACGTGAACGCCGAGTAAATCGGTCTCGGGGCAAAGTATTTGACTTGCGTACCGTTTATTTAAGCGTACATCGTACGGCGCAGCATATTTATGCGCAAGTTTTTGCACCTAGAGGGGTGGCTGTTTTGGCTTCGGCGTCTAGCCTTGAAGCAGAACTGCGTACTCAAAAAATAGGTCCAGGAAAATTGAAAATGGCAGAGGCCGTTGGAAAATTGGTGGCAGAACGGGCAAAGACTAAGGGTATTACAAAAATAGCCTTTGATCGTTCTGGTTATAAATATCATGGTCGTGTTAAAGCTTTGGCGGAAGCGGCTCGAGCTAATGGCTTAATTTGTTAAGGGTTTAAAAACATGGCAAGTCCAGCAAGTACAGATTTAAATGCAAAAGGCGATGGCTTTCAAGAGAAGTTAGTCGCAGTTTGCAGAAGTTCAAGCACAGCTAAGGGGGGTAGAACCTTTAGTTTTTCTGCACTAACCGTTGTGGGCGATGGTAAAGGCCGAATTGGTGTTGGTCGTAGTAAAGCACGAGAAGTGCCCGTCGCGATTCAAAAAGCGATGGAAAACGCAAGACGTAATTTAATTCGTATTGAACTTAATGGCTCAACACTTTTTCATCCCGTAGAATCTCGGCATGGTGCATCAAAAGTGATTATGCTACCGGCTTCTCAGGGAACAGGTATTATTGCAAGTAGTTCTATGCGTGCTATCTTCGAGGTATTGGGTGTGCATAACGTTTTAGCCAAATGTATTGGCTCTAGCAATCCTGTTAACGTTGTTCGTGCAACATTAAGTGGTTTGCAAAAAATGTCTTCTCCAGAACAAGTGGCCGCAAAACGCGGTAAAAATGTCAGTGATGTGATTGGGGTTCGAGCGAAGAGGGGAGATGCTACCAGTGAGTAAAGCACAAAATAAAAACGCGAAAACCGTAAAAATTACATTAATTAAAAGTAGTTCGGGACGGCTGCCCGTTCATCGAGCAACGCTGCTCGGATTAGGTTTACGTCGACAACGTCAAACGGTTGAATTAGAAGCCACCCCGTGTGTATGGGGAATGATTAATCAGGTTTCCTATCTTCTATCAGTGGAGCCATCTGCATGAGATTAAATACATTAAAGCCGGCAGCCGGTTCAAAACAGAAGCCCACACGCTTAGGTCGTGGTGTTGGTTCTGGGATTGGAAAAACTTCAGGAAAAGGGCATAAAGGGCAAAAAGCACGCGCCGGCGGATACCATAAAGTGGGATTTGAAGGTGGACAGATGCCATTGCAACGTCGATTACCCAAATTTGGTTTTACATCACGCACAGCACGTTATATGGCAGAAATTCGATTAGATGCTCTAAATAAAATGACTGTCGATGTGATTAATCTGCAAGCATTGTATGATGCCAATTTGGTTTCTATGCCAATTAAGAATGCGAAAATTATTTTAGCGGGTAAAATTGCACGTCCTGTTACAGTGCAAGGTTTATTAGTGACGAAGGGTGCAAAAGAAGCGATAGAGGCTTCTGGGGGCAAAATCGAATAACCCATGCAAAGATCTGCGCTCCCATCCGGAAACCTTCGATCCTTATCCGAATTAAAAAAACGAATATTTTTTTTAATTGGTGCTTTGCTTGTCTATCGAGTAGGGGCTCAGATTCCGGTGCCTGGTCTTGATCCCGCACGCTTAGCAGAATTATTTTCGGGTAATCGTGGGATTTTAGAGCTTTTCAATTTGTTTTCGGGTGGCGCTTTGGCTCGCTTAAGTTTATTTGCGTTAGGGATTATGCCCTACATTTCCGCATCTATTATTATTCAGCTATTAACAGTCGTTTGGCCAACCTTGGAACAGTTAAAGAAAGAAGGGCAGGCGGGACGTAAAAAGATTTCTCAATATACGCGTTATTCAACGCTCGCTTTAGCGACGCTGCAAGCTGTGGGCATGGCACGATATCTTGCTAATTCGGGCATCGCCTTGGATCCGAATCTTACATATTATTTTATTGTTACCCTAACGCTGGTTAGTGGCACGATGTTTTTAATGTGGCTCGGAGAGCAAATCACCGAACGCGGTGTAGGCAATGGCATTTCAATGATTATATTTGCGGGTATTGTCTCAGGATTGCCCAGCGCGGTTATTGGTACTTTAGAGAAAGTGAGCCAGGGTGAGATGCAAGCTATCGGTCTTGTGCTGTTATGCGTAATGTTAATGGCCATTATCGCTTTTGTGGTTTTTGTTGAACGTGGACAGCGTCGTATTACGGTTAATTACGCGCAACGACAGCAAGGTCGAAAGATGTATGCAGCACAAAAGAGTCATTTGCCTTTAAAACTCAATATGGCAGGTGTTATTCCGCCGATATTTGCATCGAGTTTTATTTTGTTTCCAGCGACCATTGGACAATGGTTTGGAAAAACACCGGGTTTTGAGTGGTTAACAACAGTTAGTCTTGCATTATCGCCGGGACAACCCTGTTATATTTTATTATTTGCAGCAGCGATTATCTTCTTTTGCTTTTTTTATACGGCATTGGTATTTAACCCGAAAGAAACCGCAGAGAACTTGAAAAAGTCGGGTGGGTATATTCCCGGGATTCGACCAGGTGATCAGACTGCGCAGTATATTGACAAGGTTATGACGCGGTTAACGATTGTTGGGGCAATTTATATTACACTGGTTTCTTTATTGCCCGAATTTTTAGTGATGGGGTGGAATGTACCTTTTTATTTTGGGGGTACTTCTTTATTGATTATCGTAGTGGTTGTGATGGATTTTATGGCGCAGGTGCAAGCACATTTAATGTCTCATCAGTATGAATCGCTAATGAAGAAAGCTAACCTAAAAGGTTCGCGATAATTTTTCAGTAGGGGCGGATACATAACTCAAGTAATTGTTTATGTCTCCACTTCTTTAGGGCTAGCCTTTATATATTTATAGGCGTAGAATTGTCATCTATTTATGCGACGGCTATTTGAGGGCGAGGATGAAAGTAAGAGCATCGGTTAAAAAAATGTGTGACGAATGTCGTGTCATCCGTCGTGAACGGGTGGTCAAGATTGTCTGCAAAAAGACAAGCAAACATAATCAAAGGCAGGGTTAATTATGGCCGTACGACTATCAGGAATTATACTTCCGCCGAATAAACATATTCGAATTGCGTTGCGCAGTGTGTATGGTATTGGTAGCCATAGAGCGATGGCTATTTGTAAAAAAGTGGGTATTGAACCTTCGAGAAAGGTGAACGATTTAAAAGATGAATATACAACAGTTCTGCAGGAAGCCGTGAATGAGTATGTTGTAGAAGGGGATTTGCGTCGGCGAGTTGCTATGGATATTAAGCGACTAAAGGATATTAAATGTTATCGGGGTCGTCGCCATACATTGGGTTTACCCGTTCGAGGACAACGCACCAAAACAAATGCGCGTACTCGAAAAGGACGTAAGCGACAAAGTCAAATGGTTATGAAGCCGCAATCAACTGAGGCAAAAAAATAGCGTAGGAAATTTGTAAATGGCAAAGGCATCAACAGCAAAGGCATCATCAAAAGCTTCGGGTTCTAAACCCGCGGCTGCAGTGCGAACCCGTAAAAAAGTAAAACGTACAGTTACGACAGGTACTGTACATGTGTTTGCATCTTTTAATAATACCATTATTACCGTATCGGATTCTCAAGGTAATACGATTGCATGGCAAACCGCCGGTGCAGCTGGATTTAAAGGTTCTCGCAAAAGTACGCCTTATGCAGCGCAAATGGCAGCCAGAAAAGCCGTTTTGCAAGCAAAAGAATTTGGTTTAAAAACGGTGGACGTGAATGTCCGAGGACCTGGACCTGGCAGAGAATCTGCTGTTCGCGCCGTGGGTGAAAATTTAATGATATTGCGAATTGTTGATAAAACGGGTGTTCCCCATAATGGGTGCAGACCATCGAAAGAGCGTCGTGTTTAATATTTGAGGATAATGAAATGGCAAGATACTTGGGGCCTACTTGTAGAGTACAAAGAAGATTAGGAACCGACTTAGGTTTAAAAAGTCGCGTTCGAGAAGTTGCTTCTAAATGTAAGCTGGCTACACCGCCGGGTATGCATGGCGCAAAAAAGACGCGGCGTACGACTGATCATGGTGTACAGCTTTGCGAGAAACAAAAATTCAGATACATGTATGGTGTTTTGGAGCGACAATTTAGTAAATATTATAAAGAAGCTGCTAGACGCAAAGGTGCTACCGGTGAAAATTTATTTCAGTTATTAGAATGTCGTTTAGATAATGTTGTTTATCGCTTAGGGTTTGGATGTACACGTGCCGAAGCGCGCCAATTAGTACGTCATAAAGCGATATTAGTCAATGATAAAATCGTTAATATTCCTTCCTGTGCCGTAAAAGTGGGGGATGTTATTACAGTACGCGAGAAATCTAAAACACAAGTGCGAGTTCAGGATTCCCTTCGGCTAGCTGAAGGAGCAGGTTTTCCAGGATGGGTGGATGTGGATGTCAGTGTAATGAAAGGCACATTCAAACGTATTCCTGATAGAAGCGAACTACCCACTGAATTTAATGAGCAGTTGGTCGTAGAGCTTTACGCGAAATAGTGAGGAGCAATTCATGCAACGTGCCGTAACAGAATTTTTAAAGCCGAGATTAGTTGACGTCCAACAAATGGGGGATCAGCGTGCTAAAGTCACATTAGAGCCACTTCCGCGAGGTTTTGGACATACTTTGGGGAATGCCTTAAGGCGCGTTTTACTTTCGTCTATGCCGGGATGTGCGGTTGTTGAAGCCTATATTGAAGGTGTGCTTCATGAATATACGACAAAAGAAGGTGTACAAGAGGATATCATTGATATTCTGTTAAATCTCAAGGGCATTGAATTTATATTGGAAGACCGAGAGGAAGTTGAGCTTAAGTTAAATAAACAAGGCGAAGGCCCTGTTTTAGCCTCTGATTTTGAATTGCCGCACGATGTGAAGATTATCAATCCCAATTATGTGATCGCGCACATGACTAAAGCAGGTGATTTAAAGATGACCATTCGTGTTGCGAGGGGGCGGGGATATGAGCCCATCAGCATGCGTCAGAATCCAGAAGAAGAAACAAAATCCATTGGTTGGTTGCAGTTGGATGCTTCCTTTAGTCCGGTTCGCCGTGTTACCTATGTGGTTGAAAATGCCCGTGTCGAAAAACGAACAGACTTAGACAGACTTGTTTTAGATTTAGAAACCAATGGTACCATTGAGCCCGAAGAAGCCATTCGTTGGGCGGCGAGTATTTTGGTTGATCAATTATCCGTTTTTGTAGAATTAAAAGGCGAGAAGCAAGTAGAGCCGCTTCGCCTTAGAACAGAAATTGATCCGTTATTGTTACGATCGGTTGATGATCTTGAGCTAACCGTTCGTTCGGCGAATTGTTTAAAAGCAGAGAACATCTTTTTGATTGGGGATTTAATTCAAAAATCCGAAGTCGAGCTATTGAAAACTCCTAATTTGGGCAAAAAATCTTTAACTGAAATTAAAGACATTTTAACAAACAAAGGCCTTTCGCTTGGCATGCAAATAGAAAATTGGCCACCGTTAAGTTTACAACAAGATTAAGCAACAAGGGTTATATTTATGCGTCATAGAAAAGCAGGCAAAAGATTTAAACGCACATCCAGCCACCGAAAGGCGATGTTCCAGAATATGATTAATTCTGTGATACGTCATGAGATGATCAAAACAACTTTACCTAAAGCGAAAGATTTAAGACGCGTGCTTGAGCCTTTTGTGACATTAGCTAAAATCGATAGTATTGCGAACCGCCGCTTAGCATTTGATCGTTTGCGAGATAAAGAGAGCGTCTCAAAATTATTTGCAGAGGTGGGTCCACGTTTTAAAGAACGCAAAGGTGGGTATATTCGCATTTTAAAATGTGGCAATCGTAAAGGGGATTGCGCACCCATGGCAATTGTAGAATTTGTAGAACGTACTGCTGCGGCGAGTATTGTGGAATGAAGTGTACCCTAACCTATGTGTTATAAAAAAAAGCCGGGAATACGACCCGGCTTTTTTTTGTCCTTTTGGAACGTGCATGAAATAATTTTCCCTTTTTTCGATCAATCAACTTGTAATGCGTGTATATCCTTTGTTATTTGGTTGTTTGACATGGATTCATTTTTCAGGCAGAATGTAGTTCAAGAACTCGAACCAGATCAAGGCTTTTTTAGATAGGGTGGGGCTTAATATCTATGCAATCTCTGCAGCCTAAACCGTTTAGTAAACTCCGCAATTTTCTGTGGCCTATTTATGGCTATGAGCTCAAAAAACTTTTGCCGATGCTGGCACTCTTTTTTCTGATCACCTTTGTTTATAACGTCCTTCGATGCATGAAAATAACCTTGGTGGTTACTTCGCAAGGATCGGGTGCAGAAGTTATTCCCTTCTTGAAAGTCTGGGCAGTTTTGCCAGGAGCTGTATTGATCACCTATGTGTACACAAAGCTGACGCATCATTTAAATCGTGAACAAGTTTTTTACACCATGCTCAGTTTTTTTCTGGGGTTCTTCACCTTGTTTTTACTGGTTTTATACCCAAATCGTGAATTGTTAGAACTCACGACGATTGCCGATAGTTTGCAAACACGGTTACCTGAAGGGCTTGGGGGGCTGGTCTCGATTATTAGGCATTGGCCTCTCACCATTTTTTATGTGTTATCCGAATTGTGGAGCACCGCAGTGCTTTCAATGTTATTTTGGGGTTTTGCAAACGAGGTGACATCGGTCAATGAGGCAAAGCGTTTTTATGCGATTTTTGCAATAGCAGCCAATTTTTCGGGTATATTTTCAGGCCAATCCGCGCAATGGTTAACACTCGATGAATATAATCCTATTTTACCCTTTGGAACTGTCGCCTGGGAGCAGTCTTTAGCGCTGCAATTGGGTGTGGTCTTATTCATTGGTCTTGTGATTGTTTTGTTGTTTAGATGGGTTAACAAAACAATTGCGAAGCAACAGCACATAAAAAGCATCTCAGAAACAGTCAAAACAGCAGTTATTGATGAGCCTGCTCAAAAAATTAGCTTGCTCGAATGTTTTTCTTATTTAATGAAATCGCGTTACATGGTCTACGTGACGATTTTAGTGGTTGCCTATAATATTATCTTTAATTTCTCGGATGTCTTGTGGATTAATCAAGTGCAACTGCGTTATCCAAACGCGAGTGATTTTAATGCCTTTACGAATCAAATAGCCACTATTACAGGGGTATTTGCAACCTTATCGGGTTTAATGCTTTCTGGTAATGTGATCCGTCGTTATGGCTGGACGGTGACGGCCATGATAACGCCATTGATTTGGCTCGTCACGGGTATTGGATTTTTTGGGTGCTTACTCTTCGAAAGCAATTTATATTTAACGGATTTACTTTATGCGCTCTTTAGTTTGCCGGTTGCCAATTTGGTATTGATGTTTGGTGCTGCACAAGTTTGTTTGGGAAGAGCTTCAAAATTCACGCTATTTGACGAGACTAAAGAAATTGCATTTGTGCCATTACCAAGAGAAGAACAACGAAAAGGTAAGGCCGTTGTAGATGGAATAGCGTCTCGTTTAGGAAAGTCTGGCGGTTCGATTATGATTCAATTCCTCTTAGTTATGTGCGGTAATTTAGGATCTACTATCCCCTATATCGCCGTGATATTTCTAGTGGTGATTACGCTTTGGATTGTGGCAGTTCGCGGTTTAGGTAAGCTGGTGAAACGTTCTATTGATCAATCGGGTATAGACTCAGTGAAGCCTCTCAATAATGCCGTGCTCAGTCAGCCACAGTCGACTTCAACTTGATACTCGTTTTAATAAAAAATCAGTCATCAGTTTTTAGCTGGTTCTAAAAACAGTTAAAAATCTTTTTTGTAATCCCATCTAAATTTTTGTTAGATCCTATACTTACCATTAGTTCATGCAAATTGGAGCTGCATCATGCTAATGACAGAGGACGACAAAAAACGGCTAGCAGAATTAGAGCGGCGCAAACGAAAAATTATAGAAGAAGAACAAACACGGCTGAATGATTTTAATGCCGACCAACGACGAATACTGATTTTTTCGCATATATTTCGAATTGCCCCCAAATTGAAACATTTATCTAAACGCGCGCGCAGAAAATTAAAACCTCGCGTAGTGCCCTTTAATCAAAAATTTTTCGATGAAAATAAAGCGGCACCTGTGGATGATGATCAGGCTAAAAAAGATAAACAGCAAAAATCAAACGTACACCTTAGCTTGTATCATAATGATAGATCGCGCTATATGCAGAAAAGGGTTCCCGAGGAGCTTTTGCGCAGTTATGTGGCAAATTTAAAAAAGCGCGTGTAATCCTTAATGTATGTTACGTCAGCAGAGATTTTAAAAATTGACCTGTATAAGATTTTTTGACTTTGGCGACAGCCTCTGGTGTACCTACAGCTACAATTTCACCACCGCCATCGCCGCCTTCTGGTCCCAAATCAATAATCCAATCGGCAGTTTTAATGACATCCAGATTATGTTCGATAATAATAATGGTATTGCCGCGTTCCGAGAGTCTTTGTAGCACTTCCAACAAATGTTTAACATCATGAAAATGCAAACCTGTGGTTGGTTCATCTAGAATATACAAGGTTTTACCTGTATCTCTTCTCGATAATTCTTTCGATAATTTTATACGTTGTGCTTCACCACCCGAAAGGGTCGTCGCACTTTGGCCAATTTTAATATAAGACAGACCCACATCAATTAGCGTTTCGAGTTTGCGTGCGATCGATGGTACAGGTTTAAAAAAGACTAAGGCGTCTTCAACGGTCATTTCTAACACTTCGTGAATATTTTTACCTTTATAAAAGACCTCTAAGGTTTCTCGATTGTAGCGTTTACCATGGCACACATCACAAGGCACATAAACATCAGGTAAAAAATGCATTTCGACTTTAATAAGACCATCGCCTTGGCAAGCTTCGCAACGCCCACCCTTTACATTAAAACTAAAACGACCTAATTTATAACCCCTGCTACGCGATTCTTCTGTATTTGCAAAGAGATCGCGAATATCGGTAAAGAGGCCTGTATAAGTCGCTGGATTCGAACGTGGTGTTCTGCCAATGGGACTTTGATCAATATCGATGACTTTATCGAGGTGTTCGAGCCCTGTGATATCTGTATACGGACGGACTTCAATTTGCTTAACATCGTTTAGTAACTTTGCTGCAACTGGATATAGGGTATCATTGACCAAAGTTGATTTCCCTGAACCCGAAACGCCTGTAATACACGTCATTAATCCTATGGGAAAACTTACGCTAATGTGTTTTAAATTATTGCCAGATGCGCCATTCAGGGTAATTAAGCGGCTGTGGTCTATTTTTCTGCGCGTCTTTGGAATAGGAATTGATTTTTTGCGTGAAAGATATTGTCCCGTAATAGAATTCGAATTTTTCATAATTTGTTGAGGCGTACCAAAGGCCACCACTTTACCACCATGCACGCCCGCACCGGGTCCGATATCGACGACATGATCCGCACTTAAAATGGCTTCTTCATCGTGTTCGACCACAATAACAGTATTACCCAAATCACGCAGATGATTTAAGGTTTTTAATAAACGTGCATTATCACGTTGGTGTAAACCAATAGAAGGCTCATCTAATACATACATCACGCCCACGAGACCCGCACCAATTTGGCTTGCTAAACGAATACGTTGGGTTTCGCCACCCGATAATGTGTCGGCAGTGCGGTTTAAAGAAAGATATTCGAGTCCGACATTCACCAAAAATTCTAATCGGCTGATAATTTCTTTTAAAATTTTATTGGCAATTTGACCTTTGGCGCCTGGTAAAGATAATTTTTCGAAAAAATGCAGCGCATTCGTAATGGAATACCCTGTAATATCGGGTAAGGCATGATTTTCGATTAAGACATTTCGGGCAGTCTCTTTAAGACGCGTGCCTTTGCAACTAATACAGGTTTTATGGGTAAGATATTTTGCAAGTTCATCGCGCACATAGCTTGATTCAGTGTCAACGTAACGTCGCTCCATGTTGGGAATAATGCCCTCAAAAACATGTTTGCGAACCGTTGTTTGACCATTATCTTGTACGTATCGAAATTGAATTTCCACGTCATCGCTGCCGTATAATAAAATATCTTGGATTTTCTTGGGCAGTTTTTTGAAAGGCATTTCTAAGTCAAATTTGTAATGCTTTGCTAAAGAAGACAGCATACTGTAATAATAATAGTTATGACGATCCCAATGCCGGATAGCACCACACGAAAGACTTAAGGTATTGTCAATAATGACTTTGTCGGGATCCATAAATTGTTTTATGCCAAGCCCATCACATGTGGGACAGGCGCCCGAGGGATTATTAAAAGAAAATAAGCGAGGCTCAAGTTCAATTAAGCTATAACCGCATTCTGAACAGGCAAATTTTGAGGAAAACACAAATTCTTTCAGTATCTTATTGTTATCATCGATGACATGAATATTGACAAGACCGTTGGATAAATTAACCGCTGTTTCTAGAGAATCTGCAAGACGGCTTTGAATGTTAGGGTTCACTTTTAAGCGATCGACTACCACTTCAATCGTATGTTTTTTTCGAAGATCTAATTTAGGCGCTTCTGCTAATTCAAAAATTTCGCCATCAATACGGGCACGCACAAAGCCTTGGCTTTTCAGCTCTTCGAGGCGTTGAGTATGTTCACCTTTGCGTGCTTGTATCACGGGAGCAAGTAATAATATTTTAGAATTCTCTGGCAGAATTAAAATATTATCGACCATTTGGCTAATGGTTTGCGCAGAGAGCGGTGTGTGGTGTGTTGGGCAATGGGGCGTGCCAACGCGCGCAAATAAGAGCCGTAGATAATCATAAATTTCTGTGATAGTGCCTACCGTCGAACGAGGGTTATGTGAAACAGATTTTTGTTCGATGGAGATTGCGGGCGATAATCCTTCGATGTGATCCACATCGGGTTTTTCCATCAAAGAAAGAAATTGCCTTGCATAGGCAGAAAGCGATTCAACATAACGTCGTTGACCTTCTGCATACAAGGTATCGAAGGCCAAAGAAGATTTACCAGAACCGGAGAGGCCTGTAATAACAATCAACTTATCTCGTGGGAGTTCTAAGTCAATATTTTTTAAGTTGTGCGTGCGAGCGCCGCGAATCGATATTGTGTGCATTATCGCCTAAACTTCCCCTAGATTTTAAGTTTTCACTGGGAATAAGAACTTGGTACTATACAAGAACGAGTGCCTTTTGTGAAGGTTTTTTGAATACAAGCTAACCCATATGATGACTATAAATCCAGTAGAACGTAAAACCTTGTTAGCTTTATCCGGGATATTCTCCCTCAGAATGCTGGGGCTTTTTATGATCCTCCCCGTTTTTTCGATATACGCTAAACAACTAAATTCGGTTACACCCTTTTTGGTGGGTATTGCACTGGGTGTTTATGGGCTGACACAAGCCTTGCTTCAGATCCCCTTTGGTTTTGCTTCTGATCGCTTTGGCCGAAAGCCGCTCATTATTTTGGGGTTGTTGTTATTCGCACTCGGCAGCGTTGTCGCGGCCTGTTCCGATTCCATTTATGGCGTTATCGTTGGGCGCAGTCTTCAAGGGGCGAGTGCTATTGGTTGTGTGATTATGGCCTTGGTTGCTGATTTGATCCGCGAAGAAGTGCGCGTACGTGCCATGGCGGTTATTGGCATTACCATTGGTCTTTCTTTTGCGTTGGCAATGGTCTTGGGGCCTTTGTTGAGTCAGCTGGGCGGTGTAGTGAGTATTTTTTGGAGTACAGCGGCTTTTTCTATAGTGGCCATTTTTATGTTGGTTGTTTTTGTGCCAACGCCAGAGTCAACTCTTCAAAAGTCTGCAACAGCAGAATCCGGATCGATACCCGTGCTCGCGCGGATTCCAAAAATGTTGGTGCATCGCACATTAATGCCTATCTTTTTTGGTGTGTTGGTATTGCATGCCAGTTTAATTGCACTGTTTTTAAAAATACCGATTTTTGTTCAAGCCCTGGGATTTTCTGAGGGGAAAACCTGGCAATTTTATCTGCCGGTGTTTTTGGGGTCTTTATTAGCCACGGCGCCTTGTTTATGGGTGATGGAGAAAAAGACGTGGGCTAAATATGGGTTGACAAGCGCTGTGTTTCTGTTTGGAATATCAGAATTGGGAATAATGATTTATTTTGAGTCTGGTGTTGGTTTAGCGTTGAGTTTATGGATTTTTTTTACTGCGTTTAATACCCTAGAAGCCAGTTTGCCTGCATTCGTTTCGCAATTTGCGCCAGTAGGATCTAAGGGCACAGCGTTAGGGATCTATTCATCGGCTCAATTTTTAGGATTATTTTTAGGGGGGATTCTGGGTGGTTGGTTGGATGCTGAATATGGTATGGTAGGCATATTATTGTTTTGCATTATCCTGGCAATTATTTGGTTTGTTTGGAATTTTCAGTTAATTTTAAAGGGGACGTTAGATGGCAAGAGGACTTAATAAAGTAATGATTATGGGGAATTTAGGTGCAGATCCGGAAGTTCGGTATTTACCGAGTGGTTCGGCTGTTACCAATATTCGTGTTGCAACCAGCGAGTCTTGGAAAGATCGTCAAACCGGCGAGAAACAAGAGCGTACAGAGTGGCATCGTATTGTTTTGTTTAATCGCTTGGGCGAAATTGCAGCACAGTATTTGCGTAAAGGTTCTAAAGTGTTTATAGAAGGCGCGATTAGAACCAACAAATGGCAGGATCAAAGTGGTGCCGATCGTTACACAACAGAAATCATTGCAAATAATATGCAATTGATGGATTCAAAAGGTACTGGCGGTAGCGCACCGTTTGATCAAAATGATCAGATGGGTGATATGCCACAAGATATGGCTGCTATGCCCAGCAGCAATGCTCAGCGTTCATCTGCTAAAGCGCCAGAGGCTGCGATGGCGGGATCACATGACGCATTTGATGATGATGTTCCATTTTAATAATGGATAAATAAAACACTGTCTCTCCTTCAGTTCCAGCAGGGGGAGAGACGTTTTTATTTTTACACAGTAATACGATTATCAAAAATAAAACACTCACCTTCCCAGGTGCTATTCTCAGCAGGTATTTTTTCAAGATAGTTTAAGATCCCGCCTTGCAGTTGATACACTTCCGAAAACCCTTGTTCTAATAAATAGCTGGATGCTTTTTCACATCGAATGCCACCCGTACAAAACATTGCGATCTTTTTATGCTTAGCAGGATCTAAATTTTGCTTAACATAAGCGGGAAAATCCCTAAAGACATCCGTCTCGGGATTGTGTGCGCCTGGAAAAGTGCCCAATTCACATTCGTAAGTGTTACGCGTATCAATCACAAATGTTTCAGGATCAGCAATAACAGGATCCCATTCTTCTGGCGGAACTTGTATGCCTGTTTTTTTGTTAGGATAAATATTAGGGATACGCAGTGCGACAATTTCTTTTTTAATGCGCACTTTCATTTTATAAAAGGGATTAAAGTCCGCATAGGTATAACGAAATTGTAGTTCAGCAAAAGGTGCATGCGAATGCAGAAACGCGACAACAGCCGCAATGTCTTGGTCACTGCCTGCGATTGTGGCATTGATCCCCTCATGCGCCAGTAGGATGGTTCCTAAAATAGCGTGTTCTTTGCAAAACTGCGCGATGGCCAATTGTAAACCAGAAATATCAGCTAGCTCAATAAATTTATAAAATGCAATAATGGTATATTGCGACTCGGTTGACGACTGCGACATGAGAAACCCTTGCATTATCGATGAAAT
>JBPOIR010000032.1:0-9461 GCA_052034335.1 Pseudomonadota bacterium
TCTTTTATGCCATAGATAAAAAGCACTCACACCACCCACCACAAAGGCTGTGCATAAATAAGCGGCGATTACCATATGTATCAAACGATAAGGAAACGAAGGATTAAAAATAATGTCTATCCAGTTAGCCGGAAAAAGACGACCATCTTCGCCGATTGAAAATCCCTGAGGCGTTTGCATCCAACTATTTGCGGCCAAAATCCAAAAACTAGAAATCAGTGTTCCAGCTGCAACAATGCACGTAGAAACAAAATGCATGCGTTGACTAACCCGATCCCAGCCAAACAACATAATACCGAGAAAAGAAGCTTCTAAAAAGAAGGCTGTTAATACTTCAAAGCCCAAAAGCGGACCTATCACATTAGCGACGCGATCGGAAAATAACGACCAGTTTGTACCAAGCTGATACGACAGCACAACACCTGACACCACGCCCATACCAAAGGCAACCGCAAAAATTTTGATCCAAAATTTATAAATATCACGAAAACGCTCATCGTGCGTTTTTAGCCAACGCCATTCTATAACCGCTAAAAAACTCGCCAACCCAATCGTAAATGCGGGAAAGATAATATGAAAACTGATTGTAAAAGCAAACTGAATCCGTGCAAGAAGGAGGGGATCTAAATCTATCATAAAATTTACCAACCTTGAACATACCTACGAGCCTTGATTTTACCACAGATAGTCTATATCATACAGACTGATAATCTTAATTTAATCTATTATTTTCGTTATGCAAAATAAGAACACCCCTTTGGCTGCCCGTTTAAGACCTAGCACACTTAATGATTTTGTTGGTCAAGCTCACTTATTAGCTGAGGGCAAACCACTCTGGCAAGCACTACAAGCAGGGCAACCCCATTCCATGATACTTTGGGGACCACCGGGTACGGGAAAAACAACACTGGCAAGGCTGTTGGCTAAAACCGCAGATACCGCATTTATTAGCATCTCTGCTGTAATGTCTGGTCTTAAGGATGTTCGAGAAGCCATAGACAAAGCAACGGAGTTGGCTAAAACACAGCAACAAAAAACCATTTTATTTGTAGACGAAGTCCATCGATTTAACAAGAATCAACAAGATGTTTTTCTACCCTACGTCGAAAATGGGACAATTATTTTTATTGGCGCCACAACAGAAAACCCCTCTTTTGAAATTAATAATGCGTTGTTGTCACGCTGTCGTGTTTACGTTTTAAAATCTTTAACAGAACAAGATTTGTTAGAAATCATTGATCGCGCGCTGACACATTCAGCGCTGAGCGCAGAGCTGCGTCTAGCGCAAGATAACAAAACGATTTCTTTTGATTTGCCCTTGCGAAAATTATTAGTACAATCCGCGGATGGCGATGCACGTCAAGCTTTAAATTTACTGGAGCTCTCGCTTCGCCATGCAAAAAAACAAGACAATGAAGTTATTATTGATGAAGAAATACTGCAAGCGGTGGTTTCGGGAACACTGAATCGTTTCGACAAAGGTGGCGATCATTTTTTTGATCAGATTTCTGCACTGCATAAATCCGTTCGAGGTTCTTCGCCCGATGCAGCACTTTATTGGTTTTCACGTATGATTATAGGCGGGTGTGATCCACTCTATATCGCGAGAAGAGTGGTTCGAATGGCCAGCGAAGATATTGGTAATGCAGACCCTAAAGCCTTACAATTGGCGCTCAATGCTTGGGAAGTACAAGAGCGACTGGGCAGTCCAGAAGGGGAGTTGGCTATCGCACAAGCGATTGTTTATATGGCAGTTGCAGCGAAGAGTAATGCCGTTTACATGGCGCTAAAAACGGCTATGCACGATGCAAAAGTGAATGGTTCTCTCGATGTGCCTATTCACTTACGCAATGCGCCAACCAAACTGATGCGCTCGATGGAATATGGCGCAGCGTATCGATATGATCATGATGAGCCTAATGCTTTTTCGGCTGGACAAACCTATTTTCCAGAAAAAATGGGCGAGCGAAAATATTATCATCCTGTAACCAGAGGACTCGAAATTAAAATAAAAGAAAAATTGGAATTGTTGATCAGCCATTCTTCATAGTTGCCACTAAGATTTTCCATCATTTTTTTTCGCATAATCTAGTCCTTGAGAGCTAAACTCTTCTAGCTCCGATGCTTTTCTCGAAATTTCTTGAGTGCTTTTAATTGCGCGACCGCTTCGAGCAATTGGTTTTGCGCCTGTACGTAATCAAATTCTTTGGTATGCCCAGATAAAATCTGCTCGGCACGTTTTTTCGCCTCTAGCGCTTCGGCTCCGTCTACATCTTTGGCACGAATAGCCGTGTCTGCTAAGACTGTTGTTGCTTTGGGCTGTACTTCTAGCATTCCACCCGAAATATAAAAAACTTCTTCTTGGCCATTCTGCTTTACCACCCATACAGCGCCTGGTTTTAATGAAGTGAGTAACGGCGCATGATTAAATAAAATTTCGAGATCGCCCATATCGCCGCTCACAAAGAGCTTTTCCACGAGACCTGAAAAAATCTCTGCTTCAGCGCTAACGATATCTAAATGAAAACTAATACTCATAAAATTTCGCTATGACACCGTTAATGTTTTTGCCTTTTCCAAAACTTCATCAATTGTCCCGACCATATAGAACGCTTGCTCGGGAATATGATCGTATTCGCCTGCGACAATACCCGCAAAACCCCGAATCGTTTCTTTTAGAGAGACATATTTTCCTGGCGTGCCGGTAAAGACTTCTGCAACAAAGAAAGGCTGCGACAGAAATTTTTGGATCTTGCGTGCACGCGCAACCATGCGTTTATCTTCGTCTGAAAGCTCATCCATACCCAAAATGGCAATAATATCTTTAAGCTCTTTGTAACGTTGCAGTGTGCCCTGTACCCCTCTGGCAACGTCGTAATGTTCTTGACCAATCACATTGGGATCTAATTGTCTACTTGTTGAATCTAGCGGATCAATCGCCGGATAAATGCCGAGCTCTGCAATTTGTCTAGACAATACGACTGTCGCATCTAAATGCGCAAAGGTTGTTGCAGGAGAAGGATCGGTTAAATCGTCTGCCGGCACATAAACCGCTTGAATCGAAGTAATAGAGCCTTTTTTCGTAGAGGTAATGCGTTCTTGTAATACGCCCATTTCTTCCGCCAATGTCGGTTGATAACCTACCGCTGAAGGCATACGACCCAACAGCGCAGAAACTTCGGTTCCTGCCAAGGTATAACGATAAATATTATCGATAAACAAAAGCACATCACGGCCTTCATCTCTAAATTGTTCCGCAATGGTTAAGCCTGTTAATGCAACCCGTAAGCGATTGCCGGGTGGCTCGTTCATTTGCCCATAGACCAAGCTCACTTTATCTAAAACACTCGATTCTTTCATTTCGTGATAAAAATCATTCCCTTCGCGCGTGCGCTCCCCCACCCCTGCAAAAACAGAATATCCACTGTGTTCTATCGCAATATTTCTAATCAACTCCATCATGTTAACGGTTTTACCAACGCCTGCACCGCCAAATAATCCGACTTTTCCGCCTTTAGCAAAAGGACAAATCAAATCAATCACTTTGATGCCCGTTTCAAGCAACGCTTCATTTGCCGCTTGTTCACTATAGGGGGGCGGTGAACGGTGAATGGGTAAAAATGTTTCTGAACCAATCGGCCCTTTTTCATCAATCGGACGTCCTAACACATCCATGATTCGACCCAAGGTTTTTTTACCCACAGGAACAGTAATGGGCGCACCCGTATTCTTTACGCTTAAACCACGACACAGCCCTTCGGAAGGACCCATCGCAATTGTCCTGACAACGCCATCACCAATCTGTTGTTGTACCTCTAAAGTCAGATCTGTCTCTTCAACCCTTAAGGCATCATAAATTTTAGGAATTAAACCTTTAGAAAATTCCACGTCAACGACAGCACCCATAATTTGTACAATTTTTCCAGTATCCACCCGTTTCCCCTACACTGCTGCTGCACCCGCCACAATTTCCGATAATTCTCGGGTAATTGAAGCTTGTCTCGCTTTGTTATACATGAGTTGAAGTTCATCAATTAATTCGGAAGCATTATCCGATGCGTTTTTCATGGCGACCATTCTAGCCGCTTGTTCACAAGCAATGTTTTCGACAACACCCTGATACACCAATGATTCTATATAGCGCACTAATAAAGCATCGAGCAAACCTTTGGCGTCGGGTTCGTATAAATAATCCCAAGAAAATTTTTCGTTTTTTTCAATAATGGGCGCCGTATTAACAATAGGCAACACCATCTCTAACATAGGTTTTTGGTTCATGGTATTAATAAATTTATTGTAAACCAAGTAAATGCGATCTAATTTCCCTTCGTTATACAAGTCAAGCATCACTTTTATCGTACCAATAACATCTAAAATACCGGGTTTATTTCCGAGATTTGAGATAGAAGAGACAATATTGCCCCCCATGCGCTTAAAAAAACTCTCGGCCTTTTTACCAATACTACAAATATCGATAGGCGTTTCTTTTTCGTGCCAAGTGCGCATACCTTGCACAGTCACTCTCAACAAATTGGCATTCAAGCCACCGCAAAGCCCTCTATCGGTTGAGACCACTATAAAACCAACACGTTTAGGTTCTCGTTCGATTAAATAGGGATGCTTATATTCCAATCGACCTTGCGCAAGATGACTAATAACAATTTTGACTTTTTCTGCATACGGTCGTGAGGCTTGCGTGCGATCTTGCGCACGCCGCATTTTACTGGCCGCAACCATTTGCATCGCTCGCGTAATTTTTTGTGTATTTTGAATACTTGTAATTTTTGCGCGGATCTCTTTCGCATCTGACATTATATGACCCAGGCCTTTTTAAATTCTTCGATCACGTTCGTTAATGCCAATTCAATTTCAGGACTTAATGCTTGCTCTTGATTGATTCGTTTTAAAAGTGCCACATGATGAAGATGCACATGTTGCAATAAGTCATGCTCAAAATCGACGATTTTCTTTAAAGAAATATCGTCTAAATAGCCTTTGTCTGCGGATATTAAAGACACCGCCATTTCTGCAATGGTGAGAGGTGAAAATTGTTTTTGTTTTAATAATTCGACAACGCGTTGCCCTCGCTCTAACTGTTTGCGTGTAACTTCGTCTAAATCGGAAGCAAATTGCGCGAAAGCCGCCAACTCTCGGTATTGCGCGAGCGCAAGTCTTACGCCACCACCCAATTTTTTAATGATCTTAGTTTGGGCCGCACCACCCACGCGCGAAACAGAAAGCCCTGCATTAATGGCAGGTCGAACGCCAGAATTAAATAAATCTGTCTCTAAGTAAATTTGTCCATCCGTAATCGAAATAACGTTTGTAGGCACAAAAGCGGAAACATCCCCGGCTTGCGTTTCGATAATTGGTAGCGCAGTTAGCGAGCCTGTACGCCCTTTTACGCGCCCTTCTGTTGCACGCTCAACATAAGCCTCATTCACGCGCGATGCACGTTCTAATAAACGCGAATGCAAATAAAATACATCGCCAGGATACGCTTCTCGACCAGGTGGTCTACGTAATAACAAAGAGACCTGACGATAGGCCCATGCTTGTTTGGTTAAATCATCATAAATAATCAGTGCATCTTCACCTTTATCCCTAAAATATTCACCCATGGTGCAACCCGAATAGGGTGCAATATATTGCAGCGCGGCAGATTCGGCTGCTGTTGCTGCAACCACAATTGTATGTTTCATGGCACCATGTTCTTCTAATTTTCGAACCACCGATGCAACCTGCGATGCCTTTTGACCAATGGCAACATAAATACATTTTACCCCGGAATCTTTTTGATTAATGATGGTATCAATAGCAATAGCGGTCTTTCCGGTTTGTCTGTCACCAATAATCAATTCGCGTTGTCCTCGACCAATGGGCACCATAGTGTCGATGGATTTAAGACCTGTTTGTAAGGGTTGGTTAACCGATTGTCGCCAAATAACGCCGGGCGCAACTTTTTCTATGGGGGACATGTCACTCGCATCAATCGCACCGCGATCATCAATGGGTCGACCTAAAGCATCTACCACACGTCCTAATAACGCTTCTCCAACAGGAACTTTTAAAATCTCGCCTGTACACCAAACCTTTTGTCCTTCTGCTAAATCTTCTGTAGAACCCAACACGACGGCACCAACCGAATCACGCTCTAAATTAAGGGCAATCCCAAAATGCTTTCCTTCAAACTCTAAGCGCTCCCCATATTGCACGGTTTCTAAACCGTGGATACGCACAATACCATCTGCAAGACTCACAATCTTGCCGACGTTTTTAACAATAGGCGCCACATTATAATTTTTAATATTCTCTTTAATTAATTCACTGATTTCGGACGGATTTAGAATCATTTAATCACCCATAGCCACTTTAAGATTTGTTAAAGATCCGCGAATAGAACCATCTATTACAAAATTGCCAGCCTGCGCTAAAAAGCCGCCTAAGAGATCCGTGTTGGTAGCACATGCCATGGTTACTTTTCGCGCAAAGTGCTTTTCTAACATTTTCTGATATGTTTCCTCTTGACGCTTGTCTAAAGATACCGGCGATTCAAACTGTACTTCGATTCTATCCTCTGAATCTAATTGCATTTTTTTGTACAACACTTCAATTTCTGGCAATATTTGCAATCGTTTTTTTTGTGCTAATAATACAATTAAATTCTGTAAGGGTTCACCTAAATTGCTTTTGCAAACTGCTAAAAAAAGTTCGGCTATCTCCAACTTCGATATCGCATCTTCTCGAAGTAACGCGTTTACCTGCTTATCTTTAGCAACCACAGACAAAATCCAAAGCGCCTCTGCCCACTCTGTTATTTTCTGAGATTCTGTTGCGCATTCAAAAACGGCCTTTGCGTATGGGCGTGCTATGGTCATCTTTTCTGCCATACCAATTCCTTTCTCACTGTTTCTGGGGTGGATAATGCATGCCTGCATCCAACAACATTTTTTGATCACTTTCGGAAATAACACGCCCCAACAATTTTTCGGTGCTTTTAATCGCAAGATCGACTATCTCTGTTTGTATTTGTGCTTTGGCCTGATTCAGCGCCTGTGCGATTTCTTCATGGCCCAAAGCAACTATTTTTTCGCGCTCGCACACGGCTTCTGCTTTAGCTTCTTCAACAATTGTGGCTGCTAGTTTTTTAGCATGTTCGATCGTCTCGACTGCCTTAGCACGTGCTTCATGAATATGTTGAATGGCATATTTTTGAGAAATTTCTAATTCGTGATGACCCCGCTCTGCGGCCGCTAAACCTTCTGCAATTTTTTGTTGGCGATCGTGCAAAATTTTTTCTAAATGTGGCCATACAAACTTCATGGTAAACCAAACAAATAAAGCAAATGTTATCATTTGCCCAATTAATGTTGCGTTAATATCCATTGACGATAACGTCCTTTATTTAGCCGTTTGTAAAAGATCTAACAGCTGAGACATAAACGGATTTGCAAAAGTAAAAAACAGCGCAACACCCACGCCAATCATCGTTACCGCATCTAACAGGCCTGCGATAATAAACATTTTCACTTGCAACTGACCCATCATTTCGGGTTGTCTTGCAGCCCCTTCCAAAAACTTTCCACCCAGCAATGCAAAGCCTATGGCCGTTCCAATGGCGCCAATACCAATTAAAACAGCCACCGCAATAGTTGTAATACCTTGCAGGTTAGCAACCAATGTAACAGCTTGAATAGACATTTCCGACATAATACCCCCAATCAAAATAAAAACAAATTAATGTGATTCACTGGCTAGACTCAGATACACAATGGTTAGCATCATAAAAATAAACGCTTGTATGGTAATAACCAAAATATGAAAAATAGCCCAAGGAACCCCTAAAAACCCCTGTGAAAACCCTAATAATCCAATCAAGATAAAAATCAATTCACCCGCATACATGTTTCCAAAAAGTCGTAAACCAAGCGATAACGGTTTCGCCAATTCTTCTACAAACTTTAAAGCGATATTCACGGGAAACAACCAAACCCCAAACGGTTTGCAGGTTATTTCTTTAAAATAACCGCCGAATCCTTTAATTTTGATAGCATAAACAATTGTTAATAAAAAAACCGATAATGACATTCCCAGTGTTAAATTGGGATCTGCCGTAGGAACAGACTTAAAATGCGAAACGCCTACATTTGCTAACACTCTGGGCAAAAGATCGACTGGGATCAAATCCATAAAATTCATGAGAAACACCCAGACAAAAATCGTTAATGCCAAAGGCGCTATCAACACACTTCGTCCATGAAAGCTTTCTTTGACCTGCTTTTGCACAAATTCGTAGAGCAACTCTATAAAATTCTGCATAAAACCCGGGGAGTCTACGGTCGCACGTTTTGCAATTCGCCAAAACAGAAAAAGAAAAGTTATTCCAATAACCCAAGAAGCCAGTAGCGTATCAAGATAATAGGTCCCAAACTGCGTTTTCAGTGTCCAATGTTGCAAATGATGCTGAATATAGCTCGTCGCATTTAAAGCTTCGCCCAAACTCTCGCTCACAACATTTGTACCTTCTGTTATTTAATCTCCACCGTCTTTGAAATATAGCAGTTGTTTGTAAGTTAAGACAAGCAACACTGCGGTAACATATTTTTAGCAGTAGGTTATTAGGTGCTATAGATTGACTGCGCGTTAGTTTGTTAGGTATCATGCATTCGGCTGTTACGCTTCAATGAGAATATCAACAAGCAACTCAATTGTGCTGCAATAAATCCTAAAAATAAAAAGAGGGGGGCTAATGCTCGCCATTGAAACACAAATATAAACAATACAATGGTGGTTAAGATTTTGATCGTTTCGCCAATATAAAAAGCACTGACAATTTTTTTAGCGGTGCTTGCTGTATTCCTAGTTTTAAAAAATATCTGGCCAAAGAGAAGTGTAGGGAAAAGACTAATGGCAGCGCCTAGCGCAAAAGAAGCGCCCTTATTAACACTAAACAGATATAGCAGGGCGGCGCTAATGCATGCTATTAATAAAATAACCCAGCCAGCGCGTTGAAAAACAACATCAACCATATTACGGTTGATGATGGTGAAAGCAGGCTTCGATACGCCAACCGTTTGGATCTATAACAAACGCACCGTAATAATTTGGGTGATAGTGCGGACGTGTTCCAGGAGCTCCATTATCTTTGCCGCCCAGTTTTAAACAAGCGGCGTACCATTGATCGATAGCCGCTGTACTCGGCGCTACAAAAGCAAAATGCAAGCCTTGCGCTGTCCCAATGGTTTCGTCTTCGCGCCCACCATCTGAAATCCACAAACAGGGCCGAACACCGCCATTGCCATATCCCGCCACACGGCCACCTGGAAACTCAAGGGTTGCTTCTCTTTTATACCCTAAGATTAATAACGTTTCGTCGTAAAACTTGCAGCTTTCTTCATAGTTTTTAACAGCAAAAGAAACATGATCGAGCATTTGCTACCCCTCTATATCTGTCCATTAAT
>JBPOIR010000086.1:0-6821 GCA_052034335.1 Pseudomonadota bacterium
ACATACCTGTAGGCATCTTGGTAAGTTACTATACCAGAAGTTTTCACATAAGTTAATAATCTATCTGTGTAAACACTTGTATCTGACTTACCAATTTTCTCAAACACTTTTAACATATCTTTCTCAAGATCAGTTACCATTGTAAAAGCTAGCATTAAATGCTCGGCTGTTATTTCAAGTTTATCGCTTGTAGCAGCTGCTAATACCATAGCTAACTTATGCACATGTGACTGCTTTCTTGCCAAATATCCGCCATAGCGTTCATCGGCTAACTCTGGATGTCTTTCACTTGAATGGGTTATGTACCAGTTATTTCCCCACTCAATAGCATCTGCTGTTAGTACGTACTGACCTGTTAACTTTGAGATACTTGTCAAATCTTGTACCAACTTCTCAGCCATTTCATCCATTCCTTTAGGTACATGCTGGGAAGGGTAAGCTATGTACTTTGCTTTTTTCTCTGCATATACGTACAGACAGCGAGATGAAAGCCCACCTCCAATCATGTACTCAGGAAAGTTACCTGCTACCCACGCAGGAGTTGTGCAGGCTTGTACATTAATCCAGCTGTTTTCGATAAAATCATCGCCATTATTTTTAGTCGACTTTCTCACAGGTTCGCCATCCCATAACTTTACAAGTAAATCAACCATTTGCTTATCTGTAGGATCGAGTAAATTACCAAGTTCTGAAGCTACAAGAGATATAGCTGACATTACATGCAATTTACCGTTGTATTCAAAAGCTTCTTTACTGTTTGCAAAAGTCTGCACAAGTGCTTGCCAAGTTGCTATATCCGGCCCATATTGTATTCCAGGTATCTGTTTGAGTAAGTTATGTCCTATGCTTGCTGTAGTTGATTTAGACACAACTCCAGGAGGTGCTACGAAGATTATATAAAAGTTTGGATACCATTTAAAGTATATTTCATCTATCCAAACCTTTCTTCTGAGTGCACCTGCTATTACGGAAACCCCTGTCCAAAAGTGCATATATTTAGGGGCTTCGCCGTAACCAGCATACTCCATATAAGCTTTTAGCCAGTCGGAGTAATTTCGCATAAATTGCTAACCCAGAGTTCTGTCATTTATAGCTAATATTTCAGCTTTTATACCTAAGATTCTGTACATAGCTACTACATCAGCTTTATCATCAAAAGCATGGTGAATTAACTCTGGTTTGAGTCTTTCAACCATTGACTGTTTAACTTCTACACAGTTCCTAAAATCGTCATTAGCTCTCATTAAAACTCTGCGCGGGTGTAGCATACTTCTTGAAAGCCATTCATAAGTCATTGTTCTGAACTTCTCAGGCCGACTTGTAACTACTATTCTGTCAAAAGTATTTTCTGGGAATGAGTTAAAAAAGTCTACGTGTCTTGCACTATCCCAGGGTGAGAGCAAGTGGTAGTTATCATAGCAAGCCATTAACTCATGCTCAGATGTAAAAGGTAAGTTATAAACATCTATCATATGTAATCGCCACTGATCGTCTGATAAACAATTATCAAGATCGAATATAACTATCTGTTTTATTGCTTTTGTCATTTGCAGTGTCCCCATGAAATTTTACTTGTGTGTACTTCTGCTGGAATAGTCATTGGATTTGAGTAAGGTAATTCAATCTCCACAGCTTTCTTAATAGCTTCTAAATAGAATGAACTGTTTTCCTCTGGTATTTGCCCTGCTAAAGAGTCATGTACTTGCATTAGCGTGTCAAACTGGATAAGTTTGAACTCATCAGGAAATTGCTTGTGCAAAGTTAACATAGCTCTGTTAATGATGCAAGCCACAGTTGATTGTGGTATCCAGGCAATAGCTTGGTTGAACACAGTACCTTCAATCCTATCAAAGAAATAGTTTCTATAACCAAATACATTTTTAACCATTTTACGCTTAAACACCTGATCTTTAATAAAATCTTGCCAAACTTTAAGTTCTGGGAATTTACTATAATACCATTTCTGAACTACATCAACTTCATGAACCAGCAAACCTATCCTTTCGGCTAATCCTTTTGCTGTGCCTAAGTAGTTTGTCCCGTGGCAGAGTGATTTGAACATAGTATACTCTTTATCATGTTTAGTCATTGCAGGATTCTTGAAATACTCCTTCATAACTTCTACATATACTTTTTTCCCTTCATTAAGCATTGCTATCATTTCAGGTATCTGCGCTTCCCAAGCTACTATGCGTAAGTCAGCTGAATCGAGATCGACGTCAAAGAATAAGTGACCTGGGTCAGGGACGAACATCTCTCTGACGTTTGGTAAAGCTACAGTTGATCTCTTACCGTCAGGTATATTTTGCAGATTAAGACCTTCCTCAAAAGCGTTAATACCTGAACTAAACCTGTAAGTTTCTGTACCTCCGATGTTGTATTCAGTTCTCATTCTTCCGTCATAACTGAGTTTACCCCTAATGAAAGTTGATAAGAATACTCCTAAGCTGCGTAGTTCAGATATACAAGTTACTAAAGGTTTCAGCAGTGGCTCTCTGCTAGCTATTTTAGTTAGTGCTTCATCATCACAAGTAACTGACCCTGTCTTTTTGCTTATAACAGGTTTCTGTTTAAACACTTGATAGAAGAGATCCTGCATCTGCTTAGATGATTTTATATTAGGTGCGTAGCCAAGAACTTCCAGCAAAAATGCTTCTCGCTCCTCAACCATTTTAACGACTTGATCATCAAATTGCTGACGTTTTGTCTGATCAATTTTAATACCTTTCCGCATAGCCCGCATAACAGCATTGTAAAGGTCTTGCTGAAAGCTGTTGATTTCCTCAACACCCATTTGCTTTATTGCTGCTTGTTGACAGGTGTCGATATCAAATGTTTTGCAGCTGTCCTCGCAATTATATCTCCAACGCTGTAGGTCAGGTATATCACCTTTACCTTCATCTTTCCAGTACCTGTGGTATGGAAGATACATTGAGCTTAAGAAGGCTAAGGATTTTTGCATGTTACTGAACATTGTGTGCTGACTAAGCATTGTATCGCGTTTTAAGTTAACTGAGAAGTTCCAGAACTTATAAATGAATTGATCATCATAGGTAAAGTTCTGACCTACAGCAAAGCAGTTCTTATGGGTTAGTATCTTGCTAAGAGCAAAGACTATACTAGCTTCTTGCTGTAAGTCCCAGTAATTACCTTTACCATCGCCATAATCCTTAGACATTAATGGTATGCAGATAGCTTCTGTAGCTGACCATGCTAAGGCTATACACTCAATATGAAAGACTTTTGTTTCGATATCAACTGCCAACTTCTTAACCTCACAGTCTAGTTGAGTTAAAAGTTGATGCAGTATTGTTATTACGGTCTCATAATTAGGGCGAATTACAAAGTTGTAACTAACGCTAGTTATTTCCTTAGACTGTGCTTCACTCTTAGCCCTCCTCAAATCCTGCACCATTATAGGTCGCCAGGAATACATACGATTTATCATTGCAGGTGAGTAAGTAGGGATAACTTTAGGTTTGTAGTTAAGTGCTAACTGCAAATCGCATTGGAGTAGACTTCCACGCCAATTTGTAACTGACCATTCAGACGTTAGTGCCCACATAGCAACATTTCCAAAGGCTATGATAATGTTTGGCTGACACATTTCAATATCCCTTTTAAGCATTTCAATATGCTCTTTTAGCAGTGGTAACACATATTTATTTTTATACGGTATGTGATCTACTGTTCTTTCGGACTGCTTAAAAGCTATAAAACTTGTTGCGTCACCTCCCAGAGGTTTTATCCTTAAAGTATGAGTCTTAAAACAGGTGCTTAACATAATACCTGCTGAAGTCAGCATCTTACTTACTTCATTCATCGAATAGCCAGAGAAGGCTAAACCAGCTGCCATTTCTTCTGCAGATGGTGCTTCTCCGACTAGCATTATTTTTGATGGGCAAGGGCCTGAACTATTAATCATAGCTATTAAGTAAGTTAATTTCTTCTTGCAGTTCAGCTATCTTCTGATTTATAGCTTCAAGGTCTTCTTTAACAGAAAATAGTTTATCCTCAGCTTCCGCTAACCTGTCTTTAGATCGCTTTAAACCTTCTTCAGCCTCTTCTACCTCATGTCTTGCATCTCTAACACTGTCTGTAAGATATACTATACTAAACTCAGCTTCCTCCACTTCACTGCTTTTCTCCTTTCTCTCACCTTCCAGCTCTTCGAGAGCTTCCACAGCAGTTTCATATTGCAATTGTATTGCGGCTGACTCTTCTAATGATTTCATCTTAACTCCTTAAATATTTTTAAGTTCTTGAATACGTTTCAGGCATAGCCCGTAACTTGCTTGACTCATTTCAATTGCTACTGCTTTACACTTAAATCCATGAGCAGCAGGAATGATAGTTCCACTTCCTGCAAATGAATCAAGTATTTCATCACCAGGTTTAACACTTCTCTGCAATAGGTTAGTGAAAAGTTCAACTGGTTTCTGTGCTCCGTGACCTGTAGATTCGTCAGCTCTTGTCGATATGACATCTGGATAGATAGCTGTTACAGGCTTCTTACCTTTTATGGCATAGAGGATAAACTCATACTGACGTCTCGGCCCATGCTCAGGTAATGGTACTCTGCCACTTCCAGGTTTGTAGTGAATTAAAGGTGTTCGGAATACGTACCAGCCAGCGCCTTTCATTAGATTCTTCAAGGCTGGAAAGTTATCAATGTCACAGAACACGTAACAGTGAGCCTGAGCTTTTGCAACTTTGTAACTAAGCTCTGCCCAAGCAGTCATTAAATCTACCCAGTTCTCTACTGTGTCATCATATTCGTGATCAATAGCTATAAGCTTACCTGAACCGTCATTGAAACTTTGTGCGTTCATTCCGTATGGTGGATCAGTTAGGATTACATCGAACCGCTCAGCATTGTTCTGCTCTCTCATAAAGGTTAAGCAGTCCATATTGTAAACTTCATGCTTTTCCGCTGTAAATGACTTACCAACAGTTACTGCTAACTGTATGTTCTTCTCCCTTTCATTTTCCTGCTTAAGGATCTTATATGCTTCCGAAACATTCTTAGCACCTGCTACAGCTGGGTTATCCAGATGATTTGACACAATTACTGTTTTCTTAACTGTATCATGAAAACTACCATCACGTCTGCCGGTAAGTTCTTCTGCTGTATCAGCTATTGTGAAGGTTTTGCCTACTGCCTCAGCTTGCTTGCTTCGCAAAGTTAACAACTTATTAACTGCTCTTGCGTGCTCTTGCCAGGTCAAGTCTTTACGTTTAATGTTTTCGTCAAGCTCAGCTTCCTCTGCTTCAAGCTCTGTTAACTCGCCCAAAGTTACAACAGGTATGAAATTTTCTTCAACAAGCTGATTATCGAATTTAAACAGCTTGCCAAGTTCATATAGTTCTGTAATAGCTTTCAGCCGTCTTTCCCCTGCTACAAGCCAGTACTCGTTGTTAACCTCTCTAACAACTACTGCATGGTGTAAACCTATGCAGCGTATCGACTCTCTAAGCTCATTCATTGCATCTGGGTCGAATTCAGAACGCTGACGATTTGAAGAAATTTTTAAATCGGTTAGTCTTATTAATTTCATGTGAAAAGTACCTTTTTAGTTAATGGTAAAATCGTTTCTCGCTTGCTACGATTGACGCCATGCGGTTATAAGTTAACGGTTAATACTAACCTTTATGTGAGTGAAAAATAATACATTAAAATCGATTCTAGTCATTATATAAATTTATATATTAACCTTCTTTTAACCTGTTCGTGTTGTCAGTCGTTATTTTGGATCCTCTGGTAATTCTTGCCAGTATGTAGGTGGATGCGTTAACCCACCACCGAAAACAGTAATCCAACAATTATAAAACTCTGACCAAATTACAACCAATTGACCGTAACCAGGGTCGTAAACTAATATATTTTTATCCTTTGGTGTATTTTCATCGATCGGCTGCCATGCGTTTAACTCGGTGCATTCTGATAACAAAGCAGTAAAAAGTTCTTGGTCGTCACTTGTTGACCAGTAAAGTTTGATGAAAACCTCTTTCAATCTTTCTTCAGTTATTCCTTTCATGATTTCCCATCCTCCATTATTTTTCTACACTTTCAGTCAAATCCATTAGGGCTGCTTTTTGCGAATAAATATCCTACAGCTAAGAGTGCATGTAGTTGCTTCAGGAGTGAGACAGCTAGCCATTGCTTCAACCTGACCTTTATCAAAAGTAAGAGTATCAGGCTCCCAACCTTCAGGGAGATTTGGTATTTTAATCTCATCAATCCTGCGCGGCTGCTTTTTGCGGATTATTAACCAAGGACACCAGTGACTATTATCATTAGCGTGAGATATTTCATTATCTATTGATAGAAAATATTCATTTTCCACTGGAACCCTATAAGCAACAGCCTCCCATCCTTCAGGAAGATCTGGGATTTCAATCTCGTGTTTCATTTCCCATCCTCCACTATTTTCCAGTATGTTGTTGTTCCTTGATTTTTACGGTACATAATTTCATAATTATCTATATCAGTCTCCTCCAAAACAATACGGCGCGGCTGCTTTTTGCGGACTACTAACCATAAATTATCAAAATCTATATGCGCTAATTTAACTCCTTGTGATCCAAAATAATACTCACCAGCTTTTGGTATTCTATAAGCAACTGGCTCCCAACCTTCAGGAAAATCTGGTATCTCAATCTCGTGTTTCATTTTTGTATTCTCGCTTTTTCTCGTACTATTAGATAACTACCACTAGACAGATCCTTATGTAACCAGCTTACCACTTGCCGGCCTAATAGTATTTCTTCGTGAGCTTTAAAAGGTCTAAATGCAACAGCTTCGTAACCTTCAGGCAAAT
>JBPOIR010000136.1:0-20648 GCA_052034335.1 Pseudomonadota bacterium
GGCCACAAACTTAAGTCTTTCATCCATCTGCTTACACTCCTTCCACGGCATCTTCAGTCCCCTGTAAATGCCAACAGTGTAACCTATGTCTCCGGTATAAAGTGTTACCTATGTCTCAAGACGTACATAGGGGCAGACCGCAAGAAATCGGCATTTTGGTCTCCATGTTGATGCTTTTATTGTAATGCCAAATCACGTCCATGCGAAAGCATGATACTGTTCAAAATGCTTTTTATTTACTATGCTGAAAAATATTAAATAATAGGATGCGGGGGTATGATGCATGTTAAAATTTTCTGTATGTCAGTTTATTTTTTATGAGAATAAGGTTGTTTTTTGACGCCAGTCTAAATACCGCACAAATTTTGTCAAATTTAAATTATTTTCTCAGTTTGGTTGTTTTGGCAGTTATGCACCCATTCATTACCGGAGGTAAACAAAATGTATCGCAGAAAAATGGATTCACTAGATAAAGCTTATAAAATCAAAATGCTCCAAAAAATGCTCCCTGAGCATTTAAATAAACTCTTTGAAAATATCGAATTAGAAATTAAGGATAAAACTCCTAACAAAATCGACATGAAAGAATTGGTAGACCTCGTAAAGTTTTCATTAGATTCACGTTACGAATTAGAGACTAAACAAAAATTAGAGTTTATTAATACAGTATGGAATCGTTTGTCTATGCATCTATTAACAGGAGATTATTTTCCGCTATCAGGTTATATGGAGTTTTATCAAGCAAGTTTTTTAGCTGCAATAGAATTTAATAATCCAAGTCTTTTAAAAAACATGTGGTCTAGAATAAAGCCCGATGCAACAACGGTTGGAAAAACAATTGAAAGCTGTGAAGCAAAAGGATCCAAAGCTTGCATATTGGCAATATGGGAGAAATTGAGTGAAAAACATGAGGGGTCAATAGAATTAACTAAAGCATTCTTTAAAGAAAATCGGTTAAATTTCGATCGATTTTATAATGTAGGGTTATTGACTGCCATACAAAATAGTGATACGGATGTACTAGAATTTTTATTGAAAAATATGCGTGACGTCTCTGGCGCAAATCCAGAAGTTACAATTCAATTACTTCAAGCTTGTCTTTCTGCTGAATCTGCCGATGTTATAAAACAGGTGTTGGAAACTTTACAACGCTCGGCTTTATCTGAGGCGGCTAAATCGTTAGGGGTTTTAAAGGCCATTGACTCTATATTGGGGAAGAGTCCGCCAACAATAAATCTAGATATTCCAGCTTCACCACGGTTTAACGAAATTCTGAAAGAAAGTATAGATGGACAACTGCCTGAAGTAGGCACATGGTTGATTAATGTAGTGTTTGTGGCCTCTGTTATGAACCGTATGAATGGCCAAATAAATGCTACGCCAGAATTTTTATTAGGACTGGCTGAAGCTAAAGGCATACGCTTGGATAAAAGTATTTTCATAAAACTATATGAAAAAATACAACAAGTTCCACAGCCTAATGAGATGTCTAAATGGTTCCTTGAGCTTTCATCAAACTATCTCAAAGCGCCATTATATACATTAGAGGAAGCTATAGCAGCTGGAGATCTTAATTTCACGCTAGAACTGGTGGCTTTGGGAACGATGCGAAAGCCTGAGAAAGAGAATGAGACTTTACTCCGCATGTTGGTGAGTTCAAATAAATTCTCATCGGATCATATAAAGCATATTTTAAAAAAAATGTTTGATAATGGATTGACCTTAGATCCACCTACATTTACTTTTTTAATGAATATTGCCACTCAACGAAAAAAACATCCAATTTTAGATGCCAGTATTTTTGATTTTTTGTTGTCAAAAGGCACGGTGGACACCGTGCTTTACGCACTGGCTAATTCTCCAGAGACTCAAATCGATTTAAGACTATTTGCACAATTGGAAAATGATGCCGATATACGAAGTGCCAAGTTAGAGGGTTACCAAGTAGCGCCTGTTGTAAATCACTTGAAAACCTTATTTACGATGCTTGCAGATAGAAGCCCTGAAATAGTACCTTATTTGAAACAAGAAAAAACTCAACAGTTTAAATGTTTATTGGAAACGCATCAAAAAATTGAAAAAATGATATTAGAGTATAAAGATACAGCCAATTCTGGACTGAAAAGCTTAGAGAACTACAAAGAAGAGCAAGAGCGAAACGAACGAGAGAAAAAACTTCAAAGAGAGAGAGCAACCCCTTATAATAATCCGTATTATAGGACCACTGAAACGTATGCGCCATCTAGTCCCTATCGTGACTGGTACGCCGAGTATAGTCGATATATTGTAGAACAAAAAAAATTAAAAAGGAATGCTTGTGCGAAAGCGATGATAGATCTGGTCAATCAAAATCAACAGGGCAGGGTTTTACTGCCTTGTGGATGGCCAGGTACATCCGATACTCATGGGCATGCCATGCAATTGTGTCTAGAAAAAATGCCAGAAGGGAAATATAGAATTATCATATTAAATACAGGTTCCGGTTTAGAATATCATAATAAAAAAACAGTGGGCAATAAAGAGAAATATTGTCCTGCACGTGTGTTTGAAGGGTTGGACAGAGAAGAGGTCGCTCATTTGCTTGAAGAAATTGTGATAAGACCTTCCACTGATTCAACGGTATTCCAAATTGCGCAGGATACTTTCACAAAAGAATTTATATATGGTGTTCTCCAAAAAGAAAACTTAGTATTTCATGAGGTTTCCTCCTCCAATTTTTCGTATATCACACCACAACGTAGCGGAACTTGCACTGCTAAAATATTCTCACCTATAGAACAATATGTTTTTGGAGAAGATTTTTCTGCATACAAATATTACATTAAAGATTTTACAAATCGGTATTATTTAGAACAAATGCGTTTTAAAGATGCATCAGGCAAGAAGTTGACTCTGGAAGAAATAGTACAGTTGGATTATAGCCTACAAAATTTTGCTCGACTGTTGACTAAATTAGAGCATGCTCAGAAATTACCGATAGAAGAAGTGAAATTAGGGTTTAAACAATTACTCGAAAATAGAGCTTTATTGGAAAAATGGCGCACTGAGTATGATGAAAAAAGAATAGCCGATAGAAAAGGTAATGTTGTTTTGGCCATTCCTAAAACGGATTCTCTTAGCCCTGTGTCCTTTACAGCTGGAAATATAGAAGCTGTTCAAAAAGATACACAGCATGAATGTTTACAGCGTAACGTGATACCTTTAGAGTTTTGTAGCGTCGAAGATTTAACGCCTGAAACTTTCAATGTTATTTTCAAAAGGCTAACTGAATATCAAGAAAATAACTTATTTCAAGAATCTAATATAGTCATAATGGATTTCTTGAATAAAGCTTTGAAAAAAGTCACCAATGGAACCATAAAAATTGAACCGCAGGAATCTATTGGTGTGCTAGAAAACATAAATAAAATGATAGATTTTTATAATAATGCTATTTATAGATGCGATGGCCAAGAAATTAGCAGCACCAATAGCTTAGTTCACATGATCGCGTTACTGATAGAATATAAAGTATTGGAAGCTTCTGAAAAAAAATCCGATAAGCAATACAGTCTATTGCAGTCGTTTAATGTTAAAAAGAAAGTGAAACAGTTTGATAAGGTCTTTAATAAGGTTATAGGTTCTAACTATTTTACACTCTATCATCCGGTGCTTTGTTCCAGTTTGGAAAATATTAAACTTACGTTGCCCGTGTTAGGTGAAATAAAAAAAGTTACGGAATATAATTATCTTTCACAAAATTATATACACCTAGCGAAAGTGATGGATGCTTTATCAGAGGAGGAATTTAAACGTAGGGAAGAGGATTGGGAACTAATAGAAAAGTCGAGAGCAGAACAGAAGGCACAAGAGGCAGCAAAGGGCAATTGGAATTACTATGTTCCACCAACTCCTCCTCGTCCTCGCCCTTTAGAAGATATGGAAAAATATCGCTTGATTAGTCATTTTTTAAACGATAAAAAAGGCTTTGTAGAAAAGTTAAGCAGTCTTGCAGAAAAAATTGATCAACAACGTATATCCGTAATATTGCAGGAGTTTGAATTGTTGCAAAATGATAACTTCAACATGGAGCTGTTGGATAGAATGACCACTGAAGTAGAGACTATGTCGAGAAATATCGGTTTCCATAACAGTAAGGTCGTTGCGCCGTTTGAATATCGTCATGTGTCATACAATTCAAAAGTTGTGAAAAATGTTTTAGAGCGTTCGCGAGAAAAGAATGCCAATCATCTTCAAGTACTTTTGGGAAAGCTGCGTGGTACTGGCTTTACAGAAAAAGAAGTTTCCACAATGCAGCGAGTGATGAGCGCTCGTGTTACAATTAAAAATCAAATTTTTTCCATCATTGAATTTTTTAAGAACAATGCGGGTTTGTTAATGAATGTTGAGAATCAAGTATTGTTGCATTGCTTTTTATTTGAACCCGGTGTTTTACAAAATGAATGGGGACATAATGAGCGCCTGACAAGCCATCTTTTAGATTTTTTAACAACGGGTATTCGAAAATATAGGGATACCACTTCTTTATTGCCTGCCGGAGCTTTTTTGTATGAACTGGCCTCTTTGATATCAGAATTTCATCCCAGTTATGATAATAAAGAGCAAAAAGAAGGCCATGAAATAGAAGCCTTAATGCGACACTTACCTTATGAATTATCAATATTTCAACCGATTGAAAAGGCGGGGTTGTTGACAGAAGATCAAGTGCTTACCTATGGACGACTGTGCAAGGTTCAAGTTTTAGCAAAATTAAAATGTTTAAACGGGGGAGAGCCTTTTAATGAGGCTGAGTTCAAAGAATTGTTTTTTGGCTTTATCAAAGCTAGGCAACTTAACCTTAGGATACCATTGCTAAATGAATCGACCAAAGCATTAGAATCTAAAATTTCTGAAATGATGGCATTTTGCCGTGTTGCTTTGGAAAATGCATTTAAGGATGAACGGCTGAGAGACGAAATTTTAGAGCATATTGCGGCCACGCATATTCCTCCTATACATTTAAAGAATAATTTTTCAGGTGTTTTCCCGATATATAGAGCCATCGATACTGAAGGGAAATCAATCGAAGTCAATTTGGAAACAGGAAAGTGCTTACAAGAAAAATTAGAGGCAGGCTATATGCCTATGCACGTACGAGGAAAGCCATTTTTTACAACCAGATTTGGCAATGTTAATCCTCGCGTCTTAATTTATTCCTCAGAAGATCGCTTTGAGTTTGAACATCAAGAGAGAACCTATTTATTGGTGACGACTAATCCCAATATCTTTAAACTTTATGTAAAAATATCGGGAGTATGGTGTATAGAAAGAACGCGTTATGGGCGTTCGCTACCTACGTCAATATTGGAACGATATAATATTTTCGACTCCGAACAAGAATCCTTTTTTGAACCCAAAAATAGAAACGATGTTTATGGTTTAAACAGTCAAACGCCCGTTAGTATATTTAATATTTTACGAGACTCCAATAGATGTGAAATGAAAATGCTAAGATTTAAATCGGCATCGACAAAGGATTCAGTGAATACAATAATAGAAAAAATTAAGAATGCTACCAGTACATGGAATTATGTCCCATTTATCTTTAAGATCGCGGATGATCCAAAAACATGGATTTGTGATCATAATGAGCGTGGTGAAATTATAGCGATGGATATCACAGAGCTTAATGACGAATTAATGACCGAGTATCATCAATACGAGATTATTGATATAGAATTATCAGAACAAGGTGCACATCGGGTGGATGAAGTGTTATTATTTCGTGGAATGCGTAAAAGTCAATATTTTTCAATAGATCCCTCTATACTGAAAAACATTTCTGAAAAAAATGCGCATGATTTTCATTATGTTAATCCACTATCGGAGATCCAGAAAAGACAAACATCTTCTTCTTTTTCTTCAGACTTTCGACCAGATCTGTTAAAAGTCAATAACGATTTTTGGAACATAACCTATGAAACATTTGGAATATTCCCTCGTCCAAAAAATTGCTATAAATTATCAGATACTGAAACGAAGGATTTACTGGAATTAGACTGGAGTGAAGGGTTGAATAGTAGAGATTTATTAAGCTTACCTGAAAGTATCCGCTCTAAAATTAAATTACGAGCGGAACCTGGGAATCTTTTTCTAACTGAAAAAGGTAAAAGAACGGATTTTAGATTAAGAGATACAAGTTTGGGCGCGCGCGCACGATGGGATGATATCTCGAGACGATTGTTTGAAAATATGACTGCTTTTATAGATCCCGAGTATATTGAGTTTTACGATAATATTGCTTCCCAAGATGCCCCGCCTCTACAGGTTAAATTACCTTCTTATCATTTACATTTAGTTTCTAAGAAATACCCAGAGGGTCCTACTGGCGTATGGCACTTATTTCTAAAAGATAAACCAAACTATCGTTTAAACCTAGATGTTCCTAAACCTATGCTGATTAAAAATTTTCCGCACTGGTTGTCATTTGAAGATATCAGCACAGATCCCAAAGAAACTTAAGCTTTATTTCCAATAAAGCAGTTCTCAGGAACAGCTCGGAAAAACGATCTCGATGAACTGCCAACCTTTAATTTAGAAAAGGACAATACTTTAGAATCTCGATATTTTAAAGTAGCCCTGAAAAAAGGAAAAATGATCCCTGAGACGGGCGACGGATTAATTTATATGGCTTATATTAGCTTATATCAGGGCGATCCCTCTGGTGCATATCAATTATTGACTACGGGTCAAAAAACAACGGCTTTGCTGGGATCTGCAGGAGAGTTAGAATGGCTAAAAACCATTATAATGAATCCTCACACTGATGAAAAAGTTCAAAAGTATGTTCAAGAAGTATTTCTACGCCCGGAAAATGTAGCTGTAAAGCTACAAGCCATCTACTTGCTGATTCAAAATCACTTAACCCATGATCCTCTGTTGTTACAAGAGTACTTAGCAGATAAAGCGTTTACTGATATTTTTAGTGAAGCTTTTTATACGTATTTAAATGTTTTAAATCATGTGCCTAAGGCTTTAAGACTTCCCGAAACAGTTGAGCTAACACTATTAAAATTTATGAATAATAGCGAACTGCTTAAAAATAAAATGCAAACGCTGCCAACCTTGTCTGAACGATATGATAGATTGCTAAAAACAGAAAATCCGATTTTGGCATGGAAAGAAGAAAAAGACAGAAAAGATTTGGTTGAGGAGAAGCACAAGCAAGAATCACAAGCATTAGGCTTGACGATGGAAAAAGAAATCAGCAATGAACCTTTATCTCGATTGTATGGATTTCCGGAATTTAATTTCTCTGAAGTATTAAATGTAAAAATGCCACTGGATATAGATTTACGATTAGGTAAGGAGAGAAATAATGAAGAACGTTTATTTAGAGAGTTTTGCAAGCACGATTTAAAGAATTTTTTAGAAGATGCCTCTAGCAAATCTTTGTTAGACAATAAAATTGAAACCAGTCTTACAGTGCAAAAAGAAAGTTTAGAGACTTTAGAGAAAAAATTGCGCCTATTGGCTAATAAAAAATTTGATGACCGAAAAATGGCAATGGCATTAGAAGGGAAAACGCTTAGGAAATTAACCCTGAAAGATATATTAGGTTTGTTTGTTGAAAAAAACTACCATCAATACCAAGAAGCTGCCGGATTGTCTGAAGAAGACGCACAAGCAATACATCAAATGATGTATAAATATTTACTACAAAAAACTAATTATAATCGAGTTAAAAAAGCTCAAAAAGCCTTGACAGCTTGGGCGCAAGACTCTTCTGATATACAACAGTTATATGATTTAGGAAGGCATTTGTATGCAGAAAGGCATTATAATCCAGTCCAATATCCCGATCTGTTGGTTCTAGAACGATACGAACATTTATTATTGCGAAAAGAGCAAGTAGAAATGTTGAAAAACCTATTAGAAAATAAAAGCTCTGAAGCTAAAAATAAAGTTATTCAATTAATTATGGGCGGAGGTAAGTCGAAAGTTATTGCACCCCTTCTAATGAGATTGAATGCGAAAGAAGATAAGCTGTGCGTGTATAGAGTACCCGCTGCGTTGTTCAAAACCACTTTCTCTGATTTGAAAAGAGCTTATAAGAAGTTATTTAACAAAGAAGTGATATCTTTTGAATTTTATAGGGCTGCCCCTTACTCTTCGGTATATTTGAAAAATCTGTTTGAGCAGTTTCAGGCGTGTATGTCTCAGAAAAGTTGTGTGCTGTCCATGGGTAATTCTATGCGTTCTTTAGGTCTTAAATATTATGATTTGTTGGAACTTTTAAAAAAAGAACCTGGAAATGATGAATTATGGCAACAGCTTAAATGGACTGAAGCGTTATTAGATTTATTGAAGAAAAATGCCTATGTTTTGGTGGATGAGGCAGATTCAGAATTAAATATTGAGGAAGAATTAAATTATCCTTATGGGGATGAAATAGGGTTAGATCTAAAATTCAATAATGCGATATTAGATTTACATGAATTGGTTGATGAGCTTGTTGATCAGAAGTTAATAGATTTGCCGAAGCTTATTTTATCTCAGAAAGGCAGTGTGTTGATGAATGAGCTAGCCGAACTTCCTTTAAATGAAAAACGCAATGCATATATTTTGGAATATTTGGAAAACACTAAAGACAAAAATGTTCATGAATTCATCGAAAGTTTACCCCCAGATGTAAAAGATATTCTCTCTATATATCGTTATCAAATCCACCATTTACTCCCTGTTACTTTAACCAAACGCGTGGATGAACACTTTGGTAAATCTAAATTGATTCAATCTACGTGGAGTCCAAAGGATGAAATTCCTATCCCTTACGTGGCCAGTCAAACGCCGAAAGAGGGGTCGCGCTTTGTGAATATTTATACGGCTTTGAATAATACGATACGATTACACAAAATACAAGGTCTTTCTTTGTCTACTTTTGATAGACTGGTTGAAAATTTTCAGAAAGCGGCTGAGGAAGAATTTAGAACCCAAAAAACCAAAAATATGTTAAGTATAGCTTCCACAGAATCTGCTAAGAAATTTTATGAGCTAACAGGCTTGTCCGTTTCATTGGCAGATATTAAAAGGGATAATAAACTTTTTTTAGAGAAACTGATCCAAGAAATACCCAAGAAAAATAAATCACTCGTGATTCGGCATGCTCTGGAAACGATTATTTTGCCATCGGTTAAGACAAACAAAGAGATGCTAAATATGAATGCTGTTCAAGAGATGGATTTGTATGCACATGTGGATGGTATGTCTGGTACAGTCTCGAATTGGCGAACTTTTCACCAGGATTTTCAGTTAGATGAAACCAGCAGTCTGGGTATTGATGCGAAAACAATAGATTTATTGTTGAATAAAGAAATTAATATTTTATCTTCCACCGGTAACACTTTGAAGGAGCTGGTGGATAACCATTTTAATCTAGGACCCGATAAATTATCAAACTTTCATGCAATCATTGATGTGGGTGCATTGTTTAATGACTTTACTAATGATAAGGTGGCCAGTGCCATAGGAGATAAAGTACGAGAGCTTTGCATGGCGGAAAAAATAAAATTTATTTTGTTTTATAACGACCATAATGTATTGTGTGCACAATCTGTTATCAATCCTAATGAACCAATTAAAGAATTAGGTGCAAGTGATCTTATTGTACTCAAACATTTATTGGGTTGTGGGCCGGAGGAATGGTTTACCTATTATGATCAAAATCATACTCGTGGCATAGATATTAAACAAGCTTCTCATGCACATGCCGTTATGTCGGTGAATAAAAAAACAGAATTGAACGCCGTTCTGCAAGGCGCAATGAGAATGCGGGAGTTTGCACAAGGGCAAAATATTGACGTTATTTTGCCTAAAAAAATATATGACACACTGGATATTAAAAATATGCGTGCAATTATTGATTTTTCACGTCAGAATCAAGAGACAACTTTGCTTAGGCAACATTATATTGCAACCCTTAAAAACATTCATGAAATGTTTAGAAATAACTTGGATGAAAAGCTGAAAAAAATCCCTTTAGGATCTGAAAAAATACAAGCCTACCAGGCATTTTCAGAATTTTTTATTAATGAACTCAAGCTAAATCCTTTTTTACAAATGGGTGCGTTAGAAGTGAGTGAAGAAGTTTATGATAATTTATGGGGTTATCACAATGCCATTTCTGATTTATGGAAGAAAGCTTTAGAAAATGCGGGTATAGATACACATTCAGACAATTTTAAACAAGTAAAAAAATCCTATGCAGATATCGCTCATGCACTTATCAACAAGTTAAAACTTTTTTTGCCTGCTGAAGTCTCAAAGCAAACAGCAATACGTTCTCAGTGCGATGTAGACATGCAATTAGAACAACAGGCCTCCAGGCAAGCTGAGCAACAAGCACAACAACAAGCGCAACAACAAGCACAGCACCACACAGATGATCCAACACGCTTTTGGTCGATTCCTGTTCAATATAATTCGTGGGATGAAGATAATTGAGATGCATGGTGTTCGGGGAAGGCGTCTCCATTGTTTCAGCCCGTTACGCCGTATTTGAAAGAGAACGCAGTTACATTACAATTGAGCGGACAATTGCTAGTGTCTAAAAACTTTGTAGATACGTTTGCTGATGGACATCTTTTGCATGGGAAAGCAAAAAAACCAATGGAATATGTGTTGATAAGACGCTTTGGGGATGAAGTAAAAGCACTGATTATAACTCAAGCAGAAGCGGATGAATTGGCTGAAAAAATAAAGGAGAAGAAAGATTATGTAAAAATCACTTTTGCTGAGCAGCCGAAAATATGGATCCAAACGATCAATGGCAGTTTGTATGCGGGTTCTAAGCCTGAAAATATGCCTGGTGCATACTCTGTTGTTGTTGAGCAACTACATTTCCTCAATGGAGAAATTGAAACGTTAGCCGAAAAACCAGAAAATAATTTATGGTTTACACCAGAGTCGTATAAAGAAAAACTTGAATATTTTAAACTTCATATTGCTCCCGATGAGCCCTTAAACGCCGAAAACTTGACGTTGATAGAAAAGCAATTAGCCCAAAAAATGAGGGCTATAGGGTTTTTTGATGTAAGAAAAGAGCTTGCTGGTGAATACTCACCTAGCCTTATATGGTCCGCTTCTAAAGCTCGAGATCCTGATAAAGATAAAGCTCGAGATCCCGATAAAAATAAACAAGATCCACGACCTGATTAAGGTCATTTTATTTCCATGTTAACCCAGCTCACCAATTCCCTAAATGTTAAAATGACGTTTGTCATGATACTTCAACTAGAGGTAGATTTGACCCCATGTTTTCTAAGCAATCAAGTTTTATCCAAAAGGCTAAATTTATTCCTAAAATTAGTTGAAAATATAACTATCTCCGGGTCTAGATTTCCCGGTTTCTTTGTTTTTCAATTGTTTTATGGTATTAGTCTCAGATGCAAACGATTTGGAAAAATGTTACTTAATAGGGAGTAAAAAATGAAATTCTCAGAACTTATTGACCTAGAGCAGATCGTTGCTGAGATGCCTGGGCATGTTTATTGGCTAGATCGTAACAATGTATATCAGGGGTGTAATGATCGGCAAGCGAAAGCTTTTGGCTTAACTTCAAGAGATAAAGTCGTTGGCTTAACAAATCATGATTTACCAACGGTTGAATCAACGATGGCGGATATTTGGAATCAAAATAATTTGGAAGTGATGCAAGATGGCAAAGCTAAATTGGTGCAAGAGCCGGCTGTATTAGAAGATGGCAGCCGGGCGGCTGTTGTTTCCAATAAAGTGCCGCTTTTTGATGCAAAAAAAAATGTGATTGGTTTATTAGGAATATCGCTTGTATTACCCGATAGTGCTTAATATCGTATGAATCTTTGTTGGAGTGATTTTATTAAATATCCGATGTTTAATGTCAATGCTTTCATAGGATGCAAAAAATGTTAACGAGTTTTAGAAATGTTAAGAATGTCGAAAAAGTCAAAGAACAGAAAAAAGAACAAGAACAGGTGCATAACGAGAGGGTGAAACTTCTTTTCGAAGCTATTGATCAAATCGAAGGCAATGAAAATCGTGTATACATTGAGGAACGTCCATATAGGGCAGAATTAAAGTTGCCTGCTGGATTAGAATTAAGAACCTTAAAAAGTCAGACAATACAAACGTCAGAATCTAAAAATGTTGGAGACGGGATATTAGTGCACACATTTTTTTTAATCTCAGGACAACACCTTTCTTTTGAGGTTTCGTATAAACCAATCGCAACGCCTAGGTTGTAAGTAAAAATTTCTGCTTTGACATACCAAAAAACAGCGTAGTATAAAAAACACTTTTTTAATTTTTGAGGTTGATTACCATTCGGATTATCTGGCAATTTAATGATAATAGGAGCCATTGATAAAACTGGGGGTAAAGTTTATGGTTCATTTGAAGAAGCAGCGGCTAATGTCAAAAACTTATTAACAGAAAAGCAACGAAAACAAAATGCGCAAAAACAATCTGCAGCAAAAAAAGATGAAACGCTATGGGGTTATAGCTTGGCTAAGTGTTCAGGTGTTGGCGCTCTTAAGGCTGTTGCTGAGGTGGCAGCTGTTTTTTAGGTTATGTATTCATTTTTCTAATAGCGGCCAATTTTCAGCCGCATTATTTTTTCTAATAAAATAATGCGGGGATCATCAAGTTCATTAAATAATTAATAAATGGTTGTTTGCTTCGTGCTAGCATGCTTTTAACACCGAATTAGATAGACGTAGGATAATATATCGCTTTAACTTGCTAACTGTTCATGAAATAGCCCTAAATTGGAAGAGGCGAGCACTTGTTGTGGCATAAAGAAGGGAATAGAATGAGAACCCGAATTCTTAAAACGAGGTTCTAAAGGCATGCAAGCGATGCAACCAACTATAACGGCCGCGCGAAGTAGTACGAATTGTCCGAGCAGATTATGGTTTTTAATCTCTTTGTATGCAATGGTTCTCGTGCTTGGCAATTGGTTTGATTTACGGTTAATTAAGATTTTCGGCCTCGTTGCAAATGCTGGAACCCCGTTGTTTGCCTTTACTTTTTTTTTAGCAAATCTTATTACTGAAGTTTATGGTTACAAATATGCGCGATTAGCCATATGGTGGGGCTTCTTTTTTAATCTCTTCGTTTTTGTGTATGGTCAGCTGGTTATTCTGATGCCAAGCCTAGAGCATTACAATACTGAAATATTTGATACGTTACTGCAAGCCAATAATCGTGCAATTTTAGGAGGGTTCCTTGGGTATATTTGCTCAGAGCCGTTAAATTCTTGGGTGATGGCTAAACTTAAAATTGAGTTTAGAGGTCAATTTACGGGGGGGCGGTTTTTGCTCTCTACTTTAATTGCTTCTGTTGCTGATAGTGTTGTCTTTGGGTTTATTACCTTCTATGGTATTTTTGATCAGAGGATTTTGATTTCAATGATTTTTGGTATGATGGTGGTTAAGATGACGATTTATTTTTTAGCGCTACCTTTCTTCTTACATTTTGCAAAAAAATTAAAACAAAAAGAACATCTGGATATCTATGATAAAGGAACCAAATTTAATTTATTTAGATTCGAGACACATTACGCGTTATCTGCGAATCATTTTAAATAATAAAAGGTTTATTAGATGCTCTTAAAAACAGATTGCTGTGCGACGTAAGGATTAGTTGAAAGCATTAGATTACAACGTAAAAACGAAAATTTTATCTGGTATATTTTGGTGCGCAAAAGACTCGCATCAAGATTATTAACAAAAAGCAGGAAAAGAACCTTATTGTCATCATTATGTAAAAAGATTTCAATAACAGATTGTGATTAGCTTTCAAGAAATTTGCTGGCTATTTGCACAGTTAAAAATCTAAAAATATCTTTAAGATCGACACTCTCACGACACAGAAAAACTGAAAAATGATCTAAGTTTAAGGTATGAGCCTAAACTATGTATTCCGCCCTATTCAAGAGTTCGATTTGCCTGCTATTTTAGAGATTGCGGGACAGAAGGGGCCTGGGTTTAATTCTTTGCCTAATGATGCGAAAGCGATGCAAGCAAAGGTTATTCAGTCTATCAATAGTTTTGCTGAGAAACTGGATATTAATAAACGATATTATTTTTTTGTGCTGGAAAACAGTGACACCCAAGAAATTATGGGATCCGCTAGCATAGACAGCAATCTTGGATATTTTTGGCCATTTTATAAATATAAAATATCAACACTCGTGCAAGTTTCAAAAGCTTTAAATCAATATAAAGAACATCAAATATTAAATTTGGTGAGCGAGCATCAGGGTGTGACTGAATTAGGTGCATTATATTTAAAACCTGCTTATCGTGGAGGCGGTCGGGGCACTTTTATGTCTCGAGCACGTTGTTTATTTATTGCTGAATTTTTAAATAATTTTTCTGAAAAAATAGTGGCGGATATGCGTGGCATCAGCAATCAAGACGAGATTTCGCCATTTTGGGAAGCGATAGGACATTATTTTTCAGATATGCGTTATTCAGAAGCGAGTCATCTAAAAGCGACAAAAGGTTCACAATTTCTGATTGATTTGATGCCGCATTTGCCTATTTATATTGATCTTCTACCCGAAACCGCCAAAAAAGTTATTGGTAAAGTACACGAAAATACGGCACCTGCTTTACATGTGTTAGAAAAAGAAGGTTTTCAATTTGAAAATTATGTTGATATTTTTGATGGGGGGGCGACTATTGAAGTAAAAAAATTGCATCTTAAAACAGTGCGAGAAAGCAAAAATGCTGTTCTCGTTGCTTTTAAAGACAGCATAAATCAAGAAAATATGATGATTAGCAACACAAAGCACAATCATTTTCGTGCAGTCGTCGGCGTATTAGAAGAGATACGAGAAAACGAAATAACACTCAGTACCGCAGTGGCAAAACAATTGCAGATTTCTGTGGGCGATAAAGTGAGGTATTGTTCTTTGAGATAAAAGGTGTTTTCAATTATGAATGGTCGAAATTTTATCGGTGGTCAATGGATAGAAGGGTTAGGGTCTGATTTTAGTTCAGACAATCCTGCAACGGGTGAAGTGATTTGGCGTGGGTGTAGTGCGAATAATGAACAAATTAACAAAGCGGTGTATTTTGCAAAGAGTGCATTTCCAAGTTGGTCGGCACTTTCCTTAGAAAAAAGAATGGATTATCTGGAACGATTTTGTGAGGAACTGAAAAAAAATCGGTTATTGCTTTCAACGACCATCGCGTTAGAAACGGGTAAACCACTTTGGGAATCAGATGCGGAAGTGGGTGCGATGATCTATAAATTACCGATATCGGTTAAAGCCTATCATGAGCGGTGCCGGGAACGGATGGAAACTCTACCGAGTGGCGTTTCAATGACTCGGCATAGGCCACATGGGGTTATCGCGGTATTCGGTCCTTTTAATTTTCCTGGACACTTGCCAAATGGTCATATTATGCCTGCAGTATTAGCGGGCAATACGGTTGTTTTCAAATCCAGTGAATTAACGCCCTGGGTTGCAGAAAAAATATTTGTTTGTTGGGAAAAAGCAGGATTACCCGAGGGTGTTATTAATCTGATCCATGGGGGCAGAGAAACCGGAGAAATACTTTCGAAACATTCTGATCTGAATGGATTAATGTTTACAGGAAGCTTTAAAACGGGTCATGCGCTAGCTAATGCGTTTGCCGAAAAATCAGAAAAGATATTGGCGCTAGAAATGGGTGGCAATAATCCACTGGTGGTGCATGAAGTGCGTGATATTAAAGCAGCGGCACTACAAGTTATTCAATCTGCCTATATTACTGCGGGGCAACGGTGTACGTGTGCAAGACGTTTGATTGTAACAAAAGGATGGAACGGACAAGGGTTTATTGAAGAATTAATAAAAATGACGAACAGGTTAAAAATTGGCCCATATACTGATCAACCGGAGCCATTTATGGGCCCGTTGATTAGCAATATTGCTGCAAATCACGTCATGACAGCCTATGATTTATTAATTCATGAAGGGGCAAAACCTTTGACGCCCTTAAAGAGACTTTACGAAAATTTACCCTTTCTTTCCCCCGGGCTATTGGATGTCAGTGGTGTTAAAGTCCATATGGACGAAGAAATTTTTGGTCCTCTGCTGCAATTAATGTGGGTGAATGATTTTGAGACAGCACTGATCGAAGCCAATAAAACAGCGTATGGATTAGCTGCGGGTTTATTGTGTGATAACATCGAACGATACCAAGACTTTAGACATAAAATAAAAGCAGGCATTATCAATTGGAATCATGCACTGACGGGCGCAAGTAGTTCTGCACCGTTTGGGGGTGTTGGGCAGAGTGGTAACCATCGTCCCAGTGCCTATTATGCTGCTGATTATTGTGCTTATCCTGTCGCAAGCTTAGAAGAGCCTATTTTAAAAATGCCAAATAATGTACCTCCTGGAATTCAGTTGTGAAGACCAGCGAAATTAATTTCGATGGCATTGTTGGGCCAACACATCATTATGCGGGTTTGGCTTTTGGTAATGTAGCTTCGGAAGCAAACGCACATAAAATTTCAAACCCAAAAGCAGCAGCACTTCAAGGTTTAAAAAAAATGCACTTATTAATGCAGCGAGGTATTTTACAGGCGGTTTTACCGCCGCATGAGCGACCGCTATTATCATTTTTAAAAAACTTAGGATTTACAGGAACAGATACTCAAATACTGAAAGTCGTTTATGCATTAAATCCACGCTTGTTTGGTGCTGCGTGTTCTGCATCCAGTATGTGGGTTGCGAATGCCGCAACAGTGACACCCAGTGCAGATAGTACAGATGGTTTTGTACATATTACGCCCGCAAATTTAATGAGCAACTTGCACCGAGCGTTAGAAACCAAAACAAACTTTCAAATATTTAAAAAAATTTTTTCAGATCAAAATTATTTTAAGATACATTCACCTTTGTTTTCCCAGCTGGATTTTGCTGATGAAGGTGCTGCAAATCATAATCGGCTTTGTCAGGATTATGGGTCGGCAGGATTAAATTTATTTATATATGGTCGCAGTGGTGATCAGGAGAAAGAAATATTGCCGCAAAAATATCCGGCTAGGCAGACGCGAGAAGCTTCAAAAGCGGTTGCACGGTTGCATCAAATGCGTGCAGAAAACACCCTTTTTATAAAACAAAACCCTATTGCTGTCGATCAGGGCGTTTTTCATAATGATGTGATTTCTGTTGCGAATCAAAATGTTTTCTTATTTCATGAATTGGCTTTTACAGACATGCCTGAATTAGTTGATTTATTGAAAAAAAAATCACAGGATTCTTTATATTTATTGCCGGTTTCGACGGCCGAGTTAAGTCTAGAGGATGCTGTTAAATCTTACGTATTTAACAGTCAGTTAGTTACACTCAGCGCAGGGGGTATGGCACTGATTGCACCGATTGAAAGCCATGAAAATAAACATGCCCATCAAGCGTTATTAAAAATCATGGCAGAAAAAAATCCTATTTCAGAATTGCATTTTGTTGATTGTAGACAGAGTATGTTAAATGGTGGTGGTCCTGCGTGTTTACGTCTTCGGGTTGTTTTAACGGAAGCAGAACAGAAGGCTTGCAGTGCGCGGGTGTTTTTAGATGAAACTTTGTATCAACGCTTGGTGCAGTGGGTCGAGCGGCATTATCGTGATAGGCTATCTATAGTAGACTTAGTCGATCCCACGTTGTTACATGAGATCCATATCGCATTGGACGAATTAACACAAATTTTACAACTCGGTACACTGTACAATTTCCAAAAAATATGACAATATACCCTTCACACTTGAATTTTAGGCGTTATTGCAGTCCCTCGTGTTGCGTCTAGCCTAAAATCCGATTGCGAAGGGTATAATCAGAGCCTGTCAAAACATTCTGGAAAACATACTATGAAAAATCAAAAAATAATGCTTTTGATTCGTCTAATGCGTTTAGATAAACCCATTGGTATTTTTTTGTTATTATGGCCAATGCTTATCGCCTTGTGGGTTGCAGGAAAGGGCAAGCCCAATCCTACAATAGTCTGCGTATTTATTTTGGGTGCGATTATCATGCGAAGTGCGGGCTGTGTGATTAATGATTTATTAGATAGACGTTTTGATATATCCGTAGAACGCACAAAAAATCGTCCATTGGCCGTGGGCGCGATCAGCGTCACAGAAGCCTTGTTTGTTTTTTTTACATTGATTTTTTTTGCATTTTTACTGGTTGTACAGTTGAATATTTTAACGATGATGATGTCTATTATAGCCGTGTTATTAGCCGCTATTTACCCTCTTATGAAACGGTATACACATTTAGCACAAGTGGTGTTGGGTGCCACCTTTGGCTGGGCTGTGCCAATGGCCTTTACGGCGTTAACAAACCAGACCCCGCCTGAGGCATGGTTGCTTTATTTAGCGACCTGCTGTTGGGCAATTGTCTATGATACCGAATATGCAATGGCCGATAGAGTTGATGATATTAAACTTGGTTTGAAATCCACGGCTATTTTATTTGGCAATGCAGATCGTGCCATGATTGCCCTGTTTCAGCTATGCGTGTTTTTATTATTAATAAAGTGTGGAGTAGGCTTAGGTTTAGGTAGAATATATTACAGTGGTTTATTTTTAGCCAGTTTTTTTTCAATATATCAGCAATATTTAATTAAAGATAGAATTTCTATCAATTGCTTTAAAGCATTTTTAAATAATAATTTTCTGGGCGCAACGGTATTTTTGGGGCTGGTCTTAGATTATTGGCTATTAAATTAGTCGGGAATGAGCACAAATAGCCTCCTCTTTTGAGCGAGCCAATGTTTGAGCGCGGCGAGTTGGGCGACTGAAAAAAGAGGAGGTTATTTGTGCGCGTTTTTAGCTGAGCCTAAACATTGTTTCAATGCGTGTGATAAATTTTCCAATAATGTAAAGTACCCTTCAGCATTATTTTGAGGTGCCTGACCAATAGGATCTAATTCTCCTGTTTTAACACCTAAATCTACGACGATGCTGTCTACTAGTTTAGGTTGAAATTGAGGCTCTCTAAAGATACATTGCGCTTTTGATTTTTCAATGGTGATTCGAATCGTATTTAATCGTTTTGCGCTAGGCGGTATTTCAGGATTTAATGTAATAGAACCGACGCCTTTTAAGCCATAACGTTGTTCAAAATATTGATAGGCATCGTGAAATACAATATAGGGAATCGCTTTGACGGTTTCTAATTGAGTGACAATATGCGCATCCAGTTTTTTTAAACGCTTTTTTAATTGTGTGCCATTTTTTTTGTAGATATGGGTGTGTTCGGGATCAATCATCACGAGATGGTAAACAATCATATCTGTTAAAATTATCGCATTATTAGGATTAAGCCAAAAATGCATATCTTGATTTGATTTGTCATTGTCTAATATTTCGTGTGTGTGTCCGTTTTCGTGTTCATGTTCGTGGGGATCCCAAGCAGCGCTGTGGCGTATGGGCAAAAGTAAAAGCCCTGAGGCATTATCGAATTCGATAATATGATGCGCCTCTGAATGCGCTTTAAGTGTATTTAACGGCTTTACTAAAAAAGTTTCCAGTTGAGGCCCACCCCAAAAGATTAACTCAGCATCTTGCAACAATAGAATATCCGAAGGCCTAAGCGCGTATTCATGCGGGGAGGCGCCGGGTTTAACCAATAATTTGGGTGTTCCAACACCCTTCATAACAGCAGCGACTAAAGCATAAAATGGCGTTATACTAACAACAACGCTTGGGGCAGTGGCTGCCCAAGACGTCCCTAGGCTGAAGAGAATGATGGAAAATAAAGCGGATTGTATTGATTTCATAAATATGTTAAACACTCAACTTAAAGGATAATCTACCCTTGCCCTTAGTAACTGCTAATCAGATTTCTGTTCAGTTTGGACAAAAAACGATCTTAACAGGTGTGCATCTTACCGTACGTAGAGGCGAAATTGTAACTCTTATTGGACCTAATGGGGCGGGTAAATCAACTTTAGTAAAAGTTGTACTGGGCTTAACGCCACCCAATAAAGGTACGGTACAGGTACAAGCGGGTATTCGAATGGGATACATGCCACAAGGATTGACCATTGAACCGTTTATGCCGTTATCTGTGCAGCGGTTTTTACAATTAGCAGAAAATGTCTCGAGGCATATATTAAATAACACCATTGATGAATTAACCATCCGTCATTTGCTTGCTGCACCGATGCAATCGCTTTCGGGTGGCGAACGCCAGCGGGTACTATTAGCACGTGCGTTGTTACGTAAACCCGATCTCTTAGTATTAGATGAACCTGTGCAAGGTGTGGATGTGACGGGTCAAGAAGAATTGTATCGTTTGATTATGCATATTCGAGATACACATCACTGCGGCATTTTAATGGTCTCGCATGATTTGTACTTAGTGATGGCGGGTACGGATTCTGTGATTTGCCTAAACAAGCATGTTTGCTGTTCAGGCACCCCTGCGGCGGTGACTCAACATCCCGAATTTTTAAGTCTCTTTGGCACATGGGAATCCGGAAAATTAGCCGTTTATGCACATCAACATAATCACAAACACGATTTAGGTGGAGATGTATGTCCTTAGATTTTATGGCTCGCGCAGTGGTTGCAGGTATGGGCATCGCATTGGTGGCAGGTCCACTGGGTTCGATTATTGTTTGGCGGCG
>JBPOIR010000130.1:0-30464 GCA_052034335.1 Pseudomonadota bacterium
CAGCGGTTCCCGCTGAAGGTACACGTAAATAATCGATAAATTTTTAGTAAAAGAAAACCATTGCGCTTAGTGCAATCGTTTGAACCCTATAATTTCTACCTAAACCTTCCAAATCCCCATATTGACCTACTTATACCATCACCCTGCTCAAGACATAAGCTGAGCTACAAAATATTTAGTCAACTTGTATCCAATACATCTTCGAGCCTGATGCCCAAACCTCGAATGATAGCTAAATGTACGTGTTCCCAAGTACTCGCAAAATAGTTCAAAACGATGCCTTGCAGCTTCCTCCATAAACGCGTACGACTTTTACATTTTTTCAATAACTTCTTAAAATATTTACAACAATACTCCTGCGCTTGATCAATTAAAAACGCTGCAAACATCAAATAAGATAATATTGTACATAAATTCTTTTTCCCGTGCCCGTAGTTGTGTTCAAAATTATAGCCTTGGTTTTTTAATGTGTTAAACGTTTCGTTTTCGATCTTCCATCTCGCGCGTCCTCCGCGTGCGATCTTTTCCGTCATCCTTCTGCTTGTTGTTAAAGATAAATTCGTGACCCAGCAAAAATGTATTCTCTTGCCTTTTTTTATATCATCACACTCTAAAACATTAACCTGCTTATCTAAATGCTTATAATTTAATGGTAGCCCTTCTGAAAAACTGAATTGTAATTCGGTCTCTTTGGTGCAAACGATTGTAGAACGTTGCTTCTTGCTCTCTTTGTAAGCGTCAAACAAATAATCTAGATCTTTCTCTTTTGCCGTAATAATGAATCGCATATTTAATTCTTTTAGCAACTCTACTATTGTTCCATCCGCATATAAACCATCCATCACGACTATTATTTTCATCTCTGGGTGAAATGCTCTTAAATTCACCAATAATCTTTTTGCTGCGCTATGCTCACAATCATTTTTTGTCCGTCCATCTTGTTTCGTTATCGGTTCAATCACGAGCGGAAACACAGTTTTTTGGTCGGGGTGAACCATCACCGCCGCAAGCGTCTGATGATAGTAAGTAACACTACCATCTTTGTGATTTTTGATACAACAAGAATCACAATAAACATCATGTGATGAAAAATTGCCAGTAGCATCCAAGGAAATCAAATAATGATCCTCTATATATTTATATTTTTCAAATGCTTTGCGTTGCTTTAGTAATGCTATAACTTTATTAATAATCCCTTGAGGGGCTCCTGGTTCCACTTCATCAGCTCTTTCTCTAAAATAAGTGTCACTTGGCACTCGAGCAATGCCATATAATGATTTTAAATTATGTTGCAAAATCGCATTTTCATCCCGAAAATCCTCATCGAATTGTAGCAATGATGGATATTTAAGACCAAACATAGCCACACCGCTCATGAGGCAGTCCGCTAATGAAATATTGACCTTTCTTTTAGTCGAATCCTTGATATCCTGACAGCCTTTTCGGGCTTCTTCTAGCAATGTTGGAAGAAAGGTCTCTTGTTTTGAAATAGGTCTATTTTGCATCATAGAATTTACTCCTGCAGTGAGCAAATTCTATCGAAAATATTTATTTATGTCTCGGTAACGCCTTAAATTTTAATGGGTTATTGCTTCAGCGGGAACTGCTGGGGATGGACACAGATAATTCACATACCAATCCTACGGAAGGTCATAGTGACAATGTATTTTTTACCTATGGTCCAGGAAAAGACCTTGAAACAGTAAGATTTATGGATTACGCTTCGAATGTTATTACAGTTCATCCTGAAGTACTCAGTAAAAATACTCCAAAAACATGGCGAGGTATCCCAAAACCCTTACATGGCATGTGGGGGTCAGATCATTTTTATGCGTATAATACAGAACAAGAGAGCATATCCATTACGCTAGGAGATTGTCGATATAGCGTGTTTTATCGCAATATCAAAGACGGGGAAACAGGTGTACATTTAGTTAAATTTTGCCAGTATGATCGAGCAGATAGAACTTCTGCCACCCAAATGATTGAAAAAGGAGGCGAGGTTTTTACATACCCGAGAATTAACCAAGGTATATTACTATCAGTGATAGAAAAAGTTCGATTGATGGGATGCAAAACCTGGGGTCTCGTGATGAATCAAATGTCGATTGAAGAACAAGAAAAGCTTGTGCAGACTTTGTACCATACTGGGGTGTTTGAGGTGCATAAACCCAGATCATTTTTGCTTAATCAACCCGGGGTAGAAATTATAACCAGAGAATCTAAAAATGACGCAGAGAAGGCGTCATCGGCTGCATTTTCTCAATCGCTTATAGATGCTGCCTATACAGGAAGTACAAAAGAGGTATTAGAATTTTGCAAAAGCAATGAAGATTTTTCAAAAATTTCAGGCAAGTTATGTAACGATGTTTTTAATGTAAACCTATTAGGGGCAGCGATATTGGGTGGACACGTTACGCTTGTTAAGGCACTGTTAGATTTGGGCGCTGATATCGTGACTGACCGCAATATCACCATGAAGTGTAAAGATGGGGTTTTAGTTACTTTTTCGGTATCGCCTCTCATTTTAGTATTTTGCTTAACTAATCCTAATGATGATTGGCAAATCACACCGAACAAAGCAGCTGCAGGGGAAATCATGCGATTGCTTATAGAAGTGGGAACTGCGGACAGGAAAAATTTCTGCATTCGTCATCCTTTATCCGTTACGGTTGAAGAGATCGAAACGGGGCTTTCGGGATTACTCGCGGATCCGGATCATATCGTATATCTGTTGAATACATTAGGAACACAATTGAATGTTGCTAAATTCCGTTTGGAATTGGCTGTCAATACTCGGTCAGTGGCTCTGGTGCAAAAGATGTTGGATCTGAACACAGATGTGGCAAGTTGGTTTAGTCAAAGCAGTTATAAAAAATTAAGTTCTTTGGAATCAGGTGTTACACCATTATTGGTAGCGGCCGCGCATGGAGATGAATCTATGGCTCAGTTAATACTGAGCAGAAAAGCGCCTATTGATCAGGAATTTTGCGCAATTCGTACTAGAGAGGACGCAGGCACGCTTTGCCTCCCTCTCCATGAGTTTGAAGGGTATACCCCGTTATTAATGGCCGTTGAGAAAAGGCACTTGCCTTTGGTTAAACTATTGGTTGAGCGGGGTGCAAATTTGTTTCATCGAAGTGCTGTAGGTAAAACAGCAATCTCCATTGCGATAAAAAAAGGAAATGCAAGCATTTTAAGCTTTCTTCAAGCAGCGATGGCAGCTAAAGTGGAGGTGAAAGAGGCCGTTAATTTGCAAATGGTTGAGTATGCAAGGATAGAATCTGCTAAAATTCAGCAGCATTATACACGCATTATTTTAACAGGCAAAGAAGCTGAAGCAGAGCGATTCTTTTTGGTATATGCTGGAGGTGAGAAAGAGGTTGCATTTTCGCCTTTTATGGCATCTATTCCTACAAGAAAGTTTAATAACGGATCATCAAAGGAAAGCGCGTATAAAAAAATAATGACTGATCTAAACCACCTCATGCATTTAGAGCTTCAACTTGCAAATGTTCGGTGGGGTTCTATAGCAGAGCTTTCTTGTTATATTCCTGGAGATGAAACACATTATGCGGATAATATTATTTTCTGTGAGTTGGAGAATCCTAAGGGGATTAAAGAAAGAATAGCAAGTAGTCAATATAATTACGTAAAATGCCTGACTGCCTCTGATTTTGTGCGAGATTCATCTGGAAAATGTCCCTGCAATCAGGAACATTTTCTCCCGAAAATAACTTACGCACTATTAGCCTGCATAAATAGAGTGCTTTCAAGCAGTGATATGCATTTAAGCAAGGAAGAACACGATGCATTAAACAGAGGTTATCAGGAAACCTTAATAAAACAGCATCAACTGCTTCAAGCCGCAAAAACTGGAAACATTCAGCAGCTAGAAGCGTTGCTTCATCAAGGTGCAGTGCTTTGGCATGAGATCCCGACACTAGAGGCTTTTGCTAAACCCAATCAACAAGATTTTCGTTGGGTTCCATTCCAAATGGCTTTGGAAAATAATCAGTTGGGTTGTGCTTTATATATTCTGAAAAGTGTACCGAACATTGGCGCGTCTCGTTTTTGCCAATTTATAGATTGTGAAATGCTCCGGAAGATTGTCCAGACGGGTCACGTTGAACTTTATAGGGTAATTCATGAAAATAACTCTATGTTGACTGACGTTTCTATGCTTAGGGAGGCTATTGCGGGGGGGCACATGCCGCTTGCAAGCTACATTGGCGATTGTATTAGCCCGAATAGTGGCACCGCTCTTGTAGCGATGGCAGAAGCCGCAAAATCAGGCAACTTTGATGAGGCTGCGCGGTTGTTAAATGAATTGCCTGAGACTCTTTTGCAACTACAATGCTTGGATGCTATTTTTGGTTGGAATGTAATTAACAAAGCTATTTCTGCGGGTCATCTAGCATTTTACAAAGCGCTTCATGAAAAGAAATATCGAGGGACTGATGTTTTTAGCGATTCTGTCCAAATTTTTTGTTGGTTAGCTCAGGCTAATGCAGGTGGCCATAAATCGCTTGTGCGTTACATTGCCGATTGTATTAGTCTAAATAGCGGGGATGCCTTTGTAGAGATGGCAGAAGCTGCAAAATTAGGAAACTTCGATGAGGCTGCACGGCTGTTAAATGAATTACCTGCGCCTCTCTTGCAACCACAATGCTTGAATGCTATTTTTGATCGGGGAGTAGTCGAAAAAGCTGTTTGTGCTGGTCATTTAGAATTTTACAAAGCGCTTCATGAGAAGATACCTCAAAACCATTATTCTTTTCTTTTAACGGCTGTTGCGGGTAGACATGCCTTGCTTGCGCGTTACATTGTCGATGGTGTTAGCCCAAATAGCGGAGCCGATTTTTTTGCGATGACAGAAGCTGTAAAATTAGGTAACTTCAATGAAGCTTCACGACTGTTAAATGAATTACCGAATACTCTGATAAACCCATATTTGGATGCTATTTTTGATCGGGATGTAATCCAACAAGCTGTTTGTGCTGGTCATTTAGAATTGTACAAAACGCTTCATGAAAAGAAACACAAGTATACCGATTTTTCTGTAAATTATTACTGGTCTGTTTATTATTTTTTATGTGCTGCTATTAGGGGCGGATATATGCCACTTGCTCATTACATTGCGGAGAGTATTAATCCAGGTAGTGGAATTGTGCTTGTAGCAATGCTAGAAGCTGTAAAAGCAGGAAACTTCGATGAGGTTTTACGGCTGTTAAGTAGCTTGCCCGAGACTCTTGTGCAACCACAGTGCTTAAATGCTATTTTTGATCGGGATGTAATTCAAAAAGCTGTTTGTGTAGGTCATCTTGATTTTTACAAAATGCTTTATGAAAAGAAGCATCAATATACCAATTTTTCTGTAAATTCTTGGTCTGTTTATTATTTTCTCAACACTGCTATTACGGATAGCAATACTTCGCTTGCGTATTACATTTCAGAGAGTGTTCGCCCAGGCAACGGATACACTTTTTTAGAAATAGCAGAAGCAGCGCAGTCAGCAAACAGAGGAGACACTTTTCTAAAAATGCTAGAAGCGGTACAGTCAGGGAACTTCGGCGAGGCGTTTCGGCTATTAGACAGATTACCTAATATATTTATGCAACCAAAATACCTAAATGCTATTTTTGGTTGGGATGAAATCCATAAAATGGCTTGCGTTGGCCATCTAACACTGTACAAAGCGCTTCATGAAAGTAAGCATTGGTTTGCTGATAATGTTGGATATGTTTGTTCTGTTCTTAGCTATGCCATTACTAATGGAAACGAACCACTAGCGCTTTATATTTTACAGGCGAGATCAGAAAAAAAGGATAAGTTGTTGTTAATGCAATGTGCACAATCCAAAGGGTTAGCGAATGTTTTATCACGTTTGTCCCAAATGCCGATGCAGCCGCAATCCGTGTTAGAAAGCCCTCAGCGTGCATTTGTGCCAGCCTTTGAGGCTAAGGTAATCAAAGAATCGAATTCAGCAAAGAGAGATGAAGTATCAGTGGTGGCACCAGCGGTAGCAGAGATGGCAGAAGCCGCAAAATTGGGAGACTTCGATAAGGTTTTGCGGCTGTTAAATGAATTACCCGAAGCTCTGATACAACCAAAACACTTGAATCTTATCTTTAGTTGGGATGTAATTAAAAAAGCTGTTTGTGAAGGTCGTCTTGATTTTTACAAAACGCTTCATGAAAAGAAACATCAACGTACTGATTTTTCTATAGATTCTAGCCAAGTTTTTTCTTCGCTAACCCAGGCTCTTGCAGGTGGCCATAAATCACTTGTGTGTTACATTGCGGATAGTATTAGTCCAGGCACAGGTAGTGGATCCGTGCTTGTAGTAATGCTAGAAGCCGCAAAATTAGGAAATTTCGCTGAAGCTTTGCGGCTGTTAAATGAATTGCCTGCGATTTTCTTGCAACCACAATGCTTGAATGATATTTTTGGTTGGGGTGTAATCCATAAAGCTGTTTGTGCAGGTCATCTTGAATTTTACAAAACGCTTCATGAAAAGAAACATTGGCTTACCGCTGCTCCTGAACATATTTCTTCTTTTCTTCATTATGCGATTTCAAATGGACGCGAGTCGTTCGCACTTTATATCTTAAAAACCTTACGATTAGAAGAAAAAAATAGAGAGGAATTGATTCAAAATGCACAAGCCAAAGGACTGCTTGAGATCGTAGCGCTTTTATCTTCCCAAATATCGGCACAGATAGTAAAGCCCGTGTTAGAAAGTTCGCAGCGTGTATTGACGCCAGGCTTCATAGCACTTGAGGTAGTAGACGAAGTGCCGAAGCCAGTGGAGTCAGATGCTCCCTGTGGCAGGAAAGCTGTTGTTTACGAATAACTTTTGTGCTGATACAAAATCTACTGGCGATACAGCGGCTTTGTCTTCCAAGTCATTTCAACGATGTTTGAATCGTTTGGCAGCGATTGGGTAGACTGAATAAGGCTTTCAATAACATTGGGTGTCCATTTAAAAGTGCTTAACGAGACGTTAGCTGTTAAGATAACTGATTTTCGTTGGTCACCTATAGCTCTGTTGAATGCGGCTTATAGCGTAGAATTTGGTCCCGGCCTTCCAGTCAATTTTAAATTTATTGGATAATCGAAAACAATAGATTGCACCTTTGCCTAATTTAGTGGCGATGCTCTCGCTTTTTGTCTTATACTCACGCCATGATCGAACAATATTTTCCTGTCTTGATTTTTATCATCATAGGCGCTTTGTGTGGCTTAGTTCCTATTACCATTGGGCTCTGTTTAGGGCCTCGCCGTCCCAATCCTGCCAAAAATTCTCCTTATGAATGTGGATTTCCACCTTTTGAAAATGCCAGACGGCCATTTGATGTCCGTTTTTATTTGATCGCCATTTTATTTATTATTTTTGATTTAGAGATTGTCTTTTTATTTCCTTTTGCAGTGGCGTTGAAGCAAATTGGATGGTCTGGCTTATGGGCTATGGGGATTTTTTTGGCGCTATTGGCGGTTGGGTTTATTTATGAGTGGCGGAAAGGGGCGTTGGAATGGGAATAGAAGGCATTTTAAAAGAAGGCTTCGTCACAACTTCTGTCGATAAACTAGTCAATTGGGCCAGAACAGGATCTTTGTGGCCCATGACCTTCGGACTCGCCTGTTGTGCCGTCGAGATGATGCATGCGGGTGCGGCGAGATACGACTTAGATCGATTTGGGGTATTATTCAGACCGAGTCCACGACAATCGGATGTGATGATTGTGGCGGGAACACTCTGTAATAAAATGGCGCAGCCCTTACGCAAGGTTTATGATCAAATGGCCGAACCCCGGTGGGTGATTTCTATGGGATCGTGCGCTAACGGTGGTGGGTATTATCATTATTCGTATTCGGTTGTGCGTGGGTGTGATCGTATTGTGCCGGTCGATATTTATGTGCCAGGTTGCCCTCCGACCGCCGAAGCTTTGGTTTATGCCATTATTCAATTGCAAAATAAAATAAAGAGAACCAACACGATTGCACGTTCCTCAAGGGCGAGTGAGGGTAAATGCAGCGTCTAGAAGAGTTGTACAAGCAGATCTCTGAACAGATCGGGGATAAAATTTCGGCAAACCAGATTGCTTTTCAAGAGTTAACGCTTGAACTTGCGCCTGAACATCTTTTAGAAGTCTGTCGATTTTTAAAAGAAGCGCCTTTGTTAAAATTTGAGATGTTAATGGATGTGTGTGGCGTTGATTATTTGGATTACGGCGTTTCAGAATGGACAACCTTTGAATCGACTAAAACGGGTTTTTCACGAGGTGTCGAGAGGCGAGATCGAGATGAGTCTGAAAACAGTGGACACACAACCTGGAATAAACCCCGTTTTGCAGTTGTCTACCATTTATTATCCATCACGCATAATGATCGTCTCCGATTAAAAGTTTTTGCGAATGGTGAGCCTCCCATTGTGCCATCGGTTGTTAACATTTGGAATTCCGCCAATTGGTTTGAGCGCGAGGCTTTTGATTTATTTGGGATACACTTTGAAGGACATCCGGATTTGCGTCGAATTTTAACGGATTATGGATTTATCGGACACCCATTTAGAAAAGATTTTCCGTTAATTGGCAATGTAGAAATGCGATATTCTGCAAGCGAACAGCGAGTGGTTTATGAACCCGTGAGTATTCAATCGCGGACATTAGTTCCTAAAACTATTCGCAACCCTCACCCACCCTCACCCCGGCCCTCACCCCCACCCTCTCCCAGAGGGAGAGGGAGTTTATAATGTTAGAAATACAAAACTATACGATTAATTTTGGTCCACAGCATCCCGCGGCGCATGGTGTTTTGCGTTTGGTTTTAGAAATGGACGGAGAAGTGATAGAGCGTGCCGATCCACACATTGGATTGCTACACCGTGCAACCGAAAAACTCGCAGAAAGCAAGCCTTATAATCAAACCATTGGTTATATGGATAGACTCGATTATGTTTCGATGATGTGTAATGAACATGGTTACGTGCTTGCGATTGAAAAATTATTGGGTGTTGAGGCACCTATTCGTGCGCAATATATCCGGGTGATGTTCGATGAGATTACTCGCGCTTTAAATCATTTATTATGGTTAGCTGGGCACGCTTTAGATGTTGGCGCCATGAGCATGTTTTTATATTGTTTTAGAGAGCGTGAAGATCTCTTAGATTGTTACGAAGCGGTATCGGGTGCCAGAATGCATGCGACGTATTATAGACCAGGCGGCGTATACCGAGATTTGCCAAACACGATGCCAAAATACAAACCTTCGCGTTGGCATACTAAAAAAGAAACCAACACAATGAATAGTCATCGCGAAGGATCTTTATTAGATTTTATTTGGGATTTTACCAATCGTTTTCCGGGACGCATCGACGAATACGAAACATTACTCACGGACAATCGGATTTGGAAGCAAAGAACCGTTGGCATTGGCGTGGTTACAAAAGAACGTGCTTTGCAACTCGGTTTTTCAGGACCCATGTTACGTGCCTCGGGTGTGGCTTGGGATTTACGTAAAAAACAACCCTATGCCGCGTACGATCAAGTCGATTTTGACATTCCTGTCGGCACAACGGGTAGAGGGGATTGCTACGATCGTTATTTAGTGCGTGTCGCAGAAATGCGACAATCGAATCGTATTATTCGACAGTGCGTTGAATGGTTACGGCAAAACCCGGGTCCTGTGATCTTAGATAATCATAAAATAACGCCGCCTTCTAGAGTGGCTATGAAAGAAAATATGGAATCTTTAATCCATCATTTTAAATTATTTTCGGAGGGGTATTCATTACCTCAAGGCGAAGCTTACGCAGCAATAGAGCATCCCAAAGGGGAATTTGGCGTATATTTGGTATCTGATGGGGCGAATAAACCCTATCGTGTTAAAATCCGTGCTGCAGGGTTTGCGCATTTAGCGGCGTTAGATGAAATGGTACGTGGACATATGTTAGCAGATACGGTTGCCATTATTGGTTCTCAAGATTTGGTGTTTGGGGAGATTGATCGGTGACGATGGCGCTCTCACTTTTAAGTTACAAGACAAAAAAAGACATTGATCAATGGTTAACGAAATATCCATCGAATCAACGCCAATCCGCTGTGCTTTACGCTTTAAAAATTGTGCAAGCGGAAAATAAAGGCTGGTTAACAGAAAGCCTAATGGATGCAGTGGCGGCTTATTTAGGAATGCCCAAAATTGCGGTGTATGAAGTTGCGACTTTTTATAATTTATTTGAGTTAAAGCCTGTTGGGAAACATAAAATTTCTGTTTGCACCAATATTTCTTGTATGCTGTGCGATTCCGAGGGTATTGTTCAACATCTCAAAAAGCGCTTAGGGATTAATATGGGAGAAACAACAGCGGATGGGCAATTTACCTTAAAAGAAGTGGAATGTTTAGCGGCTTGTGGGAGTGCACCTGCTGTGCAAATAGACGGTGTTTATCATGAAAAAGTCACGCCTGAAAAAATAGATGCTATTTTGAGTGAATTGTCGGAGTTGCGTGATGACTAACGAAGTTTGTTTTCGCACACGTCATTTATCAGAACCGTGGAGTTTAAAAGCCTATGAAAGTGTAGGTGGTTACGCCGTATGGCGCAAAATTCTAAAAGAAAAAATAAAACCAGAAAATATTCTGGATGAATTAAAATTATCGGCGTTACGTGGCAGAGGCGGCGCTGGATTTCCGACGGGTTTAAAATTGAGTTTTATGCCGCGTAACGCACCTGTGCAAAAATATATTGTTTGTAATTCGGATGAAGGGGAACCAGGTACGTTTAAAGATCGCGATATCTTATTGTTTAATCCACATCAAGTATTAGAAGGCATGATGATAGCCGGATATGTGACGGGTGCGACGGTTGGGTATCATTACATCCGCGGTGAATTTGATCTGCCTTTTGAACGTGCTGAAAATGCGTTAAGAGAAGCAAGAGAATTGGGTTTGTTGGGACAGAATATTTTGGGGTCGGGTGTTGATTTCGAGTGCCATTCGGTGCTGGGTGCGGGGGCCTATATTTGTGGTGAAGAAACGGCATTAATGGATTCTATTGAAGGCAAAAAAGGTTTTCCGCGATTTAAACCGCCGTTTCCCGCGAATTATGGTGTTTATGGGTGTCCAACCAATATTAACAATACTGAGACACTCGCCTCTATACCGGTTATTTTACAGCACGGTGGAAAATGGTTTTTAGAATTAGGCAAGCCAAACAATGGTGGTTGCAAAGTTTTTAGTGTGTCGGGTCATGTGAACAAGCCCGGCAATTATGAAGTACCTTTAGGAATACCGTTTCTAGAATTATTGGCAATGGCAGGCGGATTGCGAGAAGGGCGACAATTAAAAGCGGTTATTCCGGGCGGTTCTTCGGCGCCGGTGTTACCTGCATCCATCATGCGTGATCTGACGATGGACTACGATGCCATTAGTAAAGCCGGTTCAATGTTGGGTTCGGGTGCGGTTATTGTGATAGACGACTCAGCTTGTATGGTTAAAATTCTTGCTCGTATCGCCCATTTTTATTTTGAAGAATCGTGTGGTCAGTGTTCGCCATGTAGAGAAGGTACAGGTTGGATGTCGCGCATTATTCATAGAATAGCGTCTGGGGAAGGAAAACCTGAAGATATTGATACATTACTGGGTATTGCAGGGGGAATCGCGGGGAGAACTATCTGTGCTCTCGGAGATGCCGCAGCATTGCCTGTTCAGAGCTTTTTGAAATATTTTCGCGAGGAATTTGTGAATGCCATTTATAGAAATTGATGGAAAAAAAGTTGAGGCTGAAGCCGGATCGATGATTATAGAGGTCAGTGATAGCATCCATGTGCAAATCCCGCGTTTTTGTTATCATAAAAAATTATCGATTGCCGCAAATTGTCGCATGTGTTTGGTGGAAGTAGAGCGTTCGCCGAAGCCTTTGCCTGCGTGTGCAACACCGGTGACAGAAGGCATGAAAATATGGACGCGCTCGCCGATGGCGTTGTTGGCTCAAAAATCAGCGATGGAATTTTTATTAATTAACCACCCATTAGATTGTCCGATTTGCGATCAAGGGGGAGAATGTGAATTACAGGATCTCTCAATAGGCTATGGTAGTGATACCTCACGCTATACGGAAGGAAAACGGGTTGTTAAAGATAAAAATCTCGGACCCTTAATCAGTACAAATATGACACGCTGTATTCAATGTACCCGGTGCGTGCGTTTTGGCACAGAGATTGCGGGCTTGCGTGAATTAGGCGCTTTGGGTAGAGGTGAGTGTCTGGAAATCGGCACTTATATTGAAAGAAGTGTGGTTTCTGAAGTCTCGGGAAATATTATTGATCTCTGTCCAGTCGGCGCTTTAACTTCCAAGCCGTATCGTTTTACGGCGCGTGGTTGGGAGCTAAAGCAAACGGCGAGTGTTTCTCCACATGATTGTATTGGATCTAATCTTTTTATCCATACCCGACAAAATCGCGTGATGCGTGTTGTGCCTAAAGAAAATGAATTCATCAATGAGGTTTGGATTTCTGATAGAGATCGTTATAGCTATGAAGGGTTGTACCATACAGAGCGCTTAACACAACCTAAGTTAAAGCAAGAAGGTCAATGGCACACGGTTTCTTGGGAGGAAGCGCTGACATATACAGCAAAGCGAGTTCGAGAGATTAAAGAATCAGAAGGTGCAACAAATATCGGTGCGTTTGTATCTCCCAATGCGACTTTGGAAGAAGCCTATTTGTTGCAAAAATTGATGCGTGGATTAGGTTCTCATAATATTGATCATCGTTTACGTCAAAGTGACTTTAACGATACAGCGCAAGCAATGGCGCCATTATTCCCTAACATGGGTATTAGTTTATCAGAAATTGATCAACAATCGGTTGTTTTACTGATTGGTTCTGCTGTGCGTCAGGAGCAACCTATACTGGGTTTAAAGTTGCGTAAAATGCATTCAAATGGCGGAAAAATTTTAGTCGTTAATCCCATTGATTTTGCGTTTAATTTTGAGGTGGCAGAAAAATCAATCGTGTCTGATAACGATTTGGTTTTAGGGGTTGCCCGTATTGCAAAGGCTATATTGAACATTCAGAAAAAAGCGGGTATTCAGATCTCAAAAAGCGCTGAAGAAGCTTTGGTCTGCCTTAAATCTGTAGAACCTTTGCCCGCTGATATTAACATGGCGCAATATCTAGGGGGGGATGTGGGGGTAGAGGGGATTTTACCCCAAAAACTCATTTTAATGGGCGCTTTAGCCATCAATCATCCTGCTTATTCAGAGCTTGTTCTGCTCTCAAATCTCATCGCACAATTAACACATTCAAAAGTAGGTGTTTTAAGTGAGGGCGCTAATGCCGCAGGTGCATGGTTGACAGGATGCGTACCCCATCGTTTACCGGGTGGTGAAACAATCAAGAGCGAAATCGGATTGAATGCAGCGCAAATGTGGGATAAAAAATTAAAAGCCTATTTGCTTTTAAATATGGAGCCTGATCTCGATTGTTTTAATGGATCTAAGGCCATGCAAGCATTAGCCTCGGCAAATTGCGTGGTGGCTATAACGCCATTTGAAAGCCCAGCACTATTAGAAGTTGCTGATCTTTTATTGCCGATGGCGCCCTTTAGCGAAACCGCAGGGACATTTGTCAATTGCGAAGGCAAATGGCAATCTTTTAAGCCTGCTGTCTTGCCCATGAATGATAGTCGCCCGGCTTGGAAAATCTTAAGGGTTCTCGGCAATTTATTGGATTTAGACGATTTCAAATATGAAAGTGTAGAGGAGATTGCAGCGTTAGTAAAAGCAAAAACGACTGAAATGGCAGTACCGAGTGCCAATAATAATGACAATTCGTCTTTAGATTTGGCAAAAGCATTTTCAAGCATCAAGCCATTTGCCTTGCGAGAGTTGCAAAATACCCTTACATCAATATCACCGGTTGGTCTTTATGCGGCCGATGGGTTAGTTCGGCGAGCAAAATCATTGCAAGAGACATTGCGTTTAAAAGTAGAGATGGAATTAGAGATGAAAGATGCTTGATCAATTTTTAACCTTGGGTTGGATCTTACTCAAGATATTCGCCATTGTATTGGCGCTGATGTTAATTGCGGCTTATTTATCGCTAGCGGAGCGTCGATTTATAGGGTTTATGCAAGATCGCATAGGACCTAATCGCGTTGGCTTTTACGGATTGTTGCAGCCTATTGCCGATGGCGTAAAATTACTCTTTAAAGAAATTATTTTGCCCACCCGTTCGAATCATTATCTTTTTATGATTGCACCAGTCTTAGCAATTGGTCCCGCCTTCGCAGCATGGGCTGTTATTCCGTTTGATCAAGGATTTGTATTAGCCAATATTAATGTAGGGTTATTATATTTATTGGCCATGACGTCCCTCGCAGTATATGGCATTGTTATTGCAGGATGGGCCTCTAATTCTAAATATGCGTTTTTAGGCGCTTTGCGATCGGCCGCTCAAATTATCTCCTATGAAATTCCCATGGGTTTTGCATTGGTGGGTGTTTTAATTGGTGCAGGCAGCATGAATTTATCGGATATCGTGCTCGCACAGCGAGGTGGGGTTCTCTGTTGGTATTGGTTACCGTTATTGCCATTATGTGTTATCTATTGGATTTCTGCTGTTGCAGAGACCAATCGCCTGCCTTTTGATGTTGCAGAAGGCGAATCAGAAATTGTCGCAGGATTCCATGTGGAATATTCGGGTATTGCTTTTTCCATTTTTTTCTTAACAGAATATGCCAACATGACATTGGTCTCTGCTTTAGTCACGTTACTTTTTTTTGGCGGATGGTTATCGCCATTTGAGGGAATACCCCTGCTTGCAGAATGGTTTGTTTGGGTTCCGGGTATTGTTTGGTTAATGTTAAAAGTGAGTTTCTTTTTATTTTCGTTTTTGTGGTTAAGGGCAACGTTTCCACGGTATCGTTATGATCAAATTATGCGCTTAGGATGGAAAATTTTTATACCCATTACATTGATTTGGATAGTCATTGTAACAATAATGGTAAAAGCGAGTGTTAAACCATGGTTTTAGCAAGAGGCAAGAAACAAGAAACAAGCAACAAGATTTTGAAAATATTGCAACAACTGAGACAGTATTTTAGAAGCTTTTTATTGTGGGAATTGCTGTTGGGTCTAAAATTAACGGGTAGGCATTTTTTTGCGACCAAAGTAACCATACAGTATCCTGAAGAGACAACGCCCTATTCTCCCCGTTTTAGGGGGATCCATGCCTTACGTCGCTACGCGAATGGCGAAGAACGGTGCATTGCCTGTAAACTGTGTGAGGCCGTTTGTCCTGCATTAGCCATTACCATTGAGGCAGCACCCAGAAGTGACGGTTCTAGGCGCACGACTTTGTATGAAATCGATTTATTTAAATGTGTGTATTGTGGTTTTTGTGAAGAGTCCTGTCCAGTGGATGCTATTGTGGAGACGGGACTTTCGAATTACCATTTTGAAAACCGCGGAGAGAATATTTTGACTAAAGAGAAACTGTTGGCCATTGGCGATCGTTATGAATCAGAAATAGCAGCAGATAGGGCAAAAGATGCAGAATATCGATAAAATTCAACCTCTCATATTTTACGCGTTCTCCACGCTCGCGATTTTTGCTGCTAGTATGGTGATTATTTCTAAAAATCCAGTACGTGCCGTACTTTTTCTGGTACTCACTTTTTTTGCGACAGCGGGTCTTTGGATGTTATTAGAAGCAGAGTTTTTAGCGGTAACCTTGGTGTTGGTATACGTAGGTGCTGTTATGGTATTGTTCTTGTTTGTGGTGATGATGCTGGATGTGGAATTGACGTCTGTTCGCGAAGGTTTTACGCGATTTTTACCACTGGGACTCTCTGTTGCAGCCTTGGTGGTCATTGGATTGGTTTTTGCAGTGGGTGCAAAACAGTTTGGACTAGATATCGTGCCTGCACCAATAGCACAGGCTGCCAACTTTAGTAATGTTGAGCAGTTAGGGATACTGTTGTACACACGCTTCTTATACCCATTTGAATTAGCGGGCATTTTATTGTTAGTCGCTATTATTGCGGCAATTAGTTTAACGTTTAGAGGAAGACGAGGCACGATTGCACCCAATCCAGCAGATCAGCTGAAAGTACGCAAAGAAGACAGAGTAACGCTGAGAGAGGGGGTGGGTATATGATTGCATTATCAGATTACCTAATCGTCAGTGCTATTCTATTTGGTATTGGTGTGGCAGGGCTTTTTATTAATCGAAAAAACGTTATTATTTTATTGTTGTGCATTGAATTGATATTACTGTCTGTGAGCACCAATTTTGTTGCTTTTTCACATTTTTTAAATGACATGATGGGCCAGGTGTTTGTTTTCTTTATTTTGACTGTTGCTGCAGCAGAATCGGCTATAGGGCTTGCGATTTTGGTGGTCATGTTTAGACAGAAAAAGACGATTGATGTTGAAGAAATGAATTCTCTAAAGGGATAATGCAGGATAATCATGGTTAATATAGAAACGCTTTGCTTAGCTGTTGTACTGTTTCCCTTAAGTGCTGCGCTTATTGCTGGCTTATTGGGACGACAAATTGGCGTTAAAGGAGCGCATTCGGTTACTATTTTTGCCGTAACCGTGTCTTTTATAATATCGCTTTATTTGTTATATGTTTTATATACCGGGAATACCACTTCATTCAATTTTAATCTATATACTTGGGGTCGAAGTGCACACACCGATTTTCAAGTTGGATTTTTAATTGACCGACTAACAGTTTTAATGATGTCCGTCGTGACCTTTGTCGCTTGGGTTGTGCATATTTACACGGTTGGCTATATGCACGATGACCCTGGTTATCAACGGTTTTTTTGTTATATCTCGCTTTTTACATTTGGCATGTTAATGCTCGTGATGAGTAATAATTTCTTACAATTATTTTTCGGGTGGGAAATGGTTGGCTTAATGTCGTATTTGCTGATTGGATTCTGGTTTAATAAAAAAACGGCTATTGTCGCCAATTTAAAAGCTTTTATTGTTAATCGCATGGGTGATTTTGGATTTATACTGGGCATCGCTGCGGTATTTTATTGTTTTGGAACATTAGATTACGCGATTGTTTTTGAACAAGTTTCTAATATTGTGTCGATGAAGCAGGCTTTCGCATTTTCGGCGGATATAACGTTATCTGCGATTACGTTTATTTGCCTTGCCTTGTTTATGGGCGCTATGGGAAAATCTGCGCAGATACCCTTACATGTGTGGTTGCCGGATTCCATGGAAGGTCCAACGCCGATTTCTGCCTTAATCCATGCTGCAACCATGGTAACAGCCGGGGTCTTTATGGTAGCGCGGTTGTCGCCCTTATTTGAATATTCCGATGTAGCCTTAAATTTTATATTAGTGATTGGATCTTTAACCTGTCTCTTAATGGGTTTGGTGGGTATTGTAGAGAACGATATTAAACGGATAATTGCGTATTCTACCTTGTCTCAGCTGGGATATATGATGACGGCGATGGGTGTTTCTGCGTATCCCATTGGAATATTTCACTTAACCACACACGCATTTTTTAAAGCATTGTTATTTTTGGGAGCAGGTTCTGTTATTCTTGCTTTGCATCACGAGCAAGATATTTGGAAAATGGGTGGTTTAAGACGCAAAATGCCCATTACCTATATAACCATGCTGATAGGCAGCTTGGCCTTGGTTGGCTTTCCGTTATTTTCAGGATTTTATTCTAAAGATCTCATTATTGAAGCGGTTACATTATCCCATTTACCAGCAGCAGGGTTTGCGTCTTATGTTGTTTTAGGGAGCGTTTTTATTACAGCACTCTATACGTTTAGATTATTTTTTGTCGTATTTCATACCTCTGTAGGGGCGGACCGCTGTGTCCGCTCTCAGGAATCTCCCGCCATTATTTGGGTTCCCTTAGTATTATTAGCCATTCCTGCGCTGATTGCAGGTGCACTTTTAGTAGAGCCATTGTTTCAAGATTTCTTTCAAGGCGCAATTGTTATGCATAAATTGCACAACGGATTTTCTGAGCTGAGTGCAGAATTTAAAACGATGGGTGGTGTTATAGGGATGACACTTCACGGTCTTCGCTCGCTGCCTTTTTGGTTAGGCCTTGCGGGGATTTTTACGGCTTGGTTTTGTTATATCGTACGTCCGGGTATAGCTGAAATCATTCAGAAGCGATTAGGGTTTTTGTATCGCATACTAAAAGCACAATATGGTTTTAATCTGTTTAATCAATGGGTGTTAGCCCGTGGTACGTGCGGCGTAGGCGGTTTGTTTTGGCGTTTTGGGGATGTGTGGCTAATCGATGGTCTTGGTGTTAATGGGTTGGCACGTTCTATAGGACGGTTCTCACAAACGCTGCGTCGCATTCAAACAGGTTATTTATACCATTACGCTTTTGTGATGATTTTGGGCTTTTTATGTTTAGTCGCTATCGTAATTGGGGTCTGACCCCTTTAGGTGAATCATGACTTTTCCGTTATTAAGTGTGTTAATTTGGATGCCGATTGTTGGTGGGATTTTGTGCTTTTTATTTAAGCCTGAACAGCACCGGCAGGTTCGTGTATTGGCCATGCTGATTGCCTTACTGTGTTTGGGGCTTTGCGTGCCTTTAATCAAGGGGTTTGATCTCAATACTTTCGACATGCAATGGCAAGAGCATTTGTCTTGGTTACCCGCTTTGAATATCTTTTACGCCTTAGGCGTAGATGGCTTTTCAGCGCCGTTGATTGTGTTAACGTGTTTTATGACAATCTTGGTTATATTAGCAAGTTATCGATCTGTGTTGAAAGAGGCAACCGCTGGGTATTTGGCAGCATTTTTGATTATGCAAGGGTTAATGTGTGGGGTTTTTGCAGCACTGGATGCGATTTTATTTTATGTGTTTTGGGAAGCCATGTTAGTGCCCATGTTTTTAATTATTGGCCTGTGGGGCGGCAAAAATCGTATTTACGCAACAGTTAAATTTTTCTTATACACTTTCTTAGGATCTGTCTTATTGCTTGTCGCCATTATTTATCTTCAGTTTGTTGCTAAAAACACCACTGGCATAGATCCAAACGCTGTTTTTAATATTGTAACCTTTCATCAATTACCCTTAAGCTTTGATATGCAAAAATGGTTGTTTTTCGGATTCTTGATCGCATTCGCCGTTAAAGTCCCAATGTGGCCGGTACACACGTGGTTGCCAGATGCACACGTAGAGGCGCCAACCGGTGGCTCTGTGGTGTTAGCGGCCATCTTATTAAAAATGGGTGGGTATGGCATGCTCAGATTTCTTTTACCCATCGCGCCTGATGCTTGTCATGCATTTGCTAATGGTATGATTGCGTTATCTTTAATCGCTATTGTTTACATTGCCTTTGTTGCATTAGTGCAACAAGACATGAAAAAATTAATTGCCTATTCCTCTATTTCGCACATGGGGTTTGTAACGCTTGGATTTTTTTTGGTATTTCCGATTATTGCGAACACCAACGATACAGAAGCTTCTATTTTGGGCATAGAAGGTGCGATGGTGCAGATGATCTCGCATGGCTTTGTTTCTGCAGCACTCTTCTTGTGTGTAGGGGTATTATATGATCGATTACATTCACGACAAATTAAAGACTATGGCGGGATTGTTAATACCATGCCCATTTTCGCATCTTTCTTTGTGTTATTTGCGATGGCCAATGTGGGTTTGCCGGGTACTTCTGGATTTGTAGGGGAATTTTTAATTATCTTAAGCGCGTTTAAGGCACAAGTTTGGATTGCTGCTTTTGCCGCAACTATCCTCATTTTGGGAGCTTCTTATACCTTATGGATGACTAAACGCGTGGTATTTGGACCTGCGGAACAACCTGGCGTTCTATCTCTACAAGATTTGGGTGCGACAGAAAAGAGCATTTTTACGTTATTGGCGATTGCCATTTTAGTGTTGGGGCTTTGGCCAGCGCCATTGCTTAATATGATTCATGCTTCTGCGGATCACCTCGTGTCGCAGATCTTACATTCAAAAATTTAAAAAAAGGAAGAGTAGGGAGTAGGGTGATGCAGCTTTCAGAATTGACGAGTGTACTGCCAGAAATATGGCTGCTTGCGATGAGTGTTTTAATTTTATTAGTCGATTTATTTGTTTCTCGATGGTCAAAAGAAATTATTTATTATTTAACACAAATTGCGTTAATTGGCATTTTATTTTTTACAGTGCATCTGATAGGTGAAGCGCCCAAAACGTTATTTAACCAGATGTTCGTCGTAGATGATATTGCGAATGTATTAAAATTTAGCATTGCATTGGTTGGTTTTTTTGTATTTTTGTATTCTAGACAATTTGTGTTTGGAAGTCCCACATACAAAAGTGAATATTTTGTGTTGTGTCTCTTTTCGATTTTTGGAATGATGGTTTTGATTTCTGCGCGTAGTTTTTTAACCCTTTATCTGGGGATTGAACTTTTCGCATTGCCTTTGTATGCGCTGATCTCCATTGTTAAAAAAGACAGTGTTGCGCCAGAAGCGGCCATGAAGTATTTCGTCATGGGCGCTTTGGCATCGGGTTTGTTACTGTATGGCATTTCTTTACTTTATGGTGTAACTGGTAGTTTTCAATTACAAACCGTTGCGGCTGCTTTGGCGCAGCAAATGCAGCATCCGCATCCTGCGTTGCTCTTTGGTTTAGTGTTTGTATTAGTGGGATTGGCCTTTAAGTTTGGGGCTGTGCCATTTCATCTTTGGTTACCTGATGTCTACCAGGGTGCGCCGTTGTCTGTTACGCTGTTTATTGGCACATTACCTAAACTGGCGGCATTTGGGTTTGCGATTCGATTATTAGTAGATACGTTTATGCCTTTCGCGCTTTATTGGCAGCCAATACTTGTGGTTATATCGGTTTTGTCGTTAACCATAGGCAATGTGGTTGCGATTGCCCAAACGAATTTAAAACGCATGTTGGCGTATTCAACCATTGCACACATGGGATTTTTATTTTTAGGACTTTTGGCGGGTCCAGAATCCGGTTTTGCCGCAGCCTTAGATTACGTGATGATTTATGCGCTAATGGCTTTAGGCGCCTTTGGTATTATGACCGTTTTGAGTGCTCAGGGATTTGAAGCAGAAAATATTGCCGATTTTCGTGGGTTAGGCGTTAGGAATCCTTGGTTGGCATTTTTAATGATGATGGTGCTTTTTTCGCTTGCAGGCATTCCACCTTTTGCGGGTTTCTATGCAAAATTATTGGTGCTAAATGCATTAATTAGTGGTGGTTATGTGTGGCTGGCTGTATTTGCCGTGCTCTTAACCGTTGTCGGTGCGTATTATTATTTACGTGTGATTCGAGTGATGTTTTTTGATGCGCCGGAAGGGAATAACCCTTTTCAGCCCATTTCTACCTTGCCCTTTATAGCTTTGTCGTTTAATGGCTTAGCCGTTTTAGCCTTAGGGATCTTCCCTGCGCCGTTGTTTAACTTGTGTTTATCCATCTTGCCTATTAGTTAATCAGCTTGTTTCAATGTCTTGCACCAAAACGATAAATAAGTGATTTGGTGCAAGCTTTCATAATCAATTCTTTTGCACCAAACGCATAAAATTGTTGTTTGGTGCAAAAATATGTCAAGAATGTTTTGCGAAAAGTATTAACTTTAGTGCGTTATTAAAAGAACCCGTGTAATAAAGTTTAGCGGAACAAGATTTCTCTTTAATTTTTGTAACTATTCAGCGACAAATTTAGGTTGCCCTCTAAACAACCATCTTTCAGACTACAAGGATCCTTCTCCTCACCCGGCACTTCGTGCCACCCTCTCCCGCGAACGCCGGAGAGGGTAATGTTACGCTACGCGTGCTGTATAAATTGGCCATTACTTTAACTTAGGGTCTTGCTATCTCTTCTTGCAATTAATAAGATAAATATCGGATTTCAAGGATACTGTTAAATGCTATAACTTTCCGCTACATATTGGGGAGTAAGTTCATGAAAACACGTTCTAGAAATTTAAGAAAAAATCCAACCAAAGCCGAAACGATACTGTGGTTTTCTTTGAGGAAACGAAAATTTTGTGGTTATAAATTTCGTCGTCAACATATTGTTGGATCGTACGTAGTTGATTTTATCTGTTTGATGCAAAACTTAATCATAGAAGTAGATGGTAGTCAACATTTAGATAATCAAGAATATGACGGCGATCGTACGCGGTATTTGAATGCGAAAGGATTTCGTGTGATAAGATTCTGGAATAATCAGGTTTTGGAGCAGTTAAACGATGTATTAAATGCCATTCATCAGGCCTTGTTGAACCCCATCCGCCCTAGGGATAGCAAGGCCCTAAGTTAAAGTAATGGCCAATTTATAGAGCACGCGTAGCGTAACATTACCCTCTCCGGCGTTCGCGGGAGAGGGTGGCACGGAAGTGCCGGGTGAGGAGAGGGATCCTTGTAGAAAGTATCATTAATTTTTCATATAACATTAATTAAGATTAAGGAGTTTAAAAATGGCTGTAACAGGTGAACAGGCTTTAAGTGGAGGTACACGTCAGGCCTCTGAAAAACAAATTCATTTATACAAGCTAGAAAAAGCTGGAACAACGTATTATTTATTTGGTAGTAATCACAGTGTTTCGTTAAATGAGCTTTCTAAAGCTGCCTTAGATTGTATTGAACAGGTTTTTTCACAAAGTCCTGTCTTTGTTTGCGAGGGTTTGCATAGAGATATCACCCAGGCGCGTTTATTGCAATATGGTTATCTGAGAGATCCTAAGGACAAATCGCCATATTGGATAGAGCAGCTGACTACTAAAGAAAGCGATGTGGTTAATTCACTGCTTGACGCAATAAAAGTTCGATATAAATTGACTTTTGATAATCGAGATATTCAAATTGGCGCCATCCCTTTGTTTATCGTTGGAGATATATTTGACAAGGGTATAGATTCTGAAATTCAGAGAAAATATCGCAAAAATAATAACTTTATTTCGCTTGATCACGACGAAGATGAGGATGCGGGATGTGTTCAACTTTTTGAGCGTGAAGACACGATACATACAGTCGAGAAATTAAAACCGTATTTAGAAAGCTATTTTTTTAATCCAGAGCATCAGGCTTTGTTGAAAGCAAGTAAGTTGCAATATCTTAGTGGAGAACCAGTATGGGTAGCGGAAGACGATGTTCCTGACATAACAGAGCAAAATAAAGCGTGGTTTAATTACATTAGACAAATGCGGTTAAACAAAGGAACGACAGCGATTGTAGTAGGTGCTGCGCATTTATACGGGGGATATGGTTTGTTGTCTTTATATCAAAAAGCGGGATTTGCTTTAACCCGAATGAATGTTGCTGAAGGTGAATTTAAGCCTGTTCAAACGCAAGATTTATTGTATTTATACAATAGGCCTATCCAAACGGCACAAGGCAATCTTTCGAGAAACGCCGAGGAAGTAAAATTCGCGGCAGACAAAGCCGTGGCGCCGAGCACGGGTGCGCCTGTAAAACCGTCGTAGCCAGATAGGCCATGGCGGCGACCATAAGTCTCATGGCTGATAATTCCGCTTGCAATCGCCCCTCTATGTAAGGTAATATAGCGACTAGTTGACGCGGGGTGGAGCAGTCTGGCAGCTCGTCGGGCTCATAACCCGAAGGTCGTAGGTTCAAATCCTGCCCCCGCTACCAGAATTAAAATGAATAAAAGGCCCCGTATGGGGCTTTTTATTAATTGGAGAGTTTGAAAGTGGGCTTAAAGCCCATTTTTTGTTTGTTGAAGTGGGATTATGCGACGACACGCGGCCTTAGAAAACTTGATAGCACCCATTGTGGGTAGTTTGGGGCTTACCTGGGTAGGCCTACAGTACTTTCCGCAAGGGAAGCGATCGATACTGCGACTTTTTGTGGATAAGCCAGGTGGGCTCAGCGTCGAAGATTGCGGACGTGTTAGTCGGCAAGTTAATGCGGTTCTCAGTGTAGAGAACCCGATTACGGGCGAGTACACCTTGGAAGTGTCTTCACCGGGCTTGGATCGATTGCTGTTTTCGGTGGAACAGTGTCATGAGCAGATTGGAAAAATGGTATCCATTCAGTTGACCGTACCAAAGGCAGGCGCGCGAAATTTTAAAGGTAGGTTAGAACGTGTGGAAGGATCTTTGATTTCTCTTCTAACGGACTCGGGAGAGCTAACCTTTTCTTTTGATGAGATGAGTGAAATGCGATTGGTGCCAGTGTGGTCCGTGTGATAGGGCAAACAGTGTGAGGTTTCTATATGAGCAAAGAGATTCCGCTAAAATTGGTTGTAGAAACCCTTTCGAATGAAAAGGGGGTTTCTGAAGAGATAATATTTCAGGCAATTGAGGCTGCGTTGGTTTCTGCGACCAAAAAAAAGGAGGGCGCGGAGTCGGACGTACGTGTGAGCATTAATCGTAAAACCGGTCAATATGATACATTTCGTGTCTGGACGGTGGTGAATGAACCCAGCACGGAACAGCCCGAAATAGAATTCCCTTTGCGGGAAATGCCACTTTCGGAGGCTTTAAAACATTCTAAGACAGCTAAAGTTGGCGATATCATCGAGTTCCCTATTGAATCTGTGGAATTTGGGCGTATCGCAGCGCAAGCTGCTAAACAAGTTATTTTGAAAAAAGTGCGTGAAGCAGAACATGAAAATGTTGCGGACGAATTTCGTAAAAAAATTGGTGAGCTTGTGATCGGCGTTGTTAAAAAGACGAGCCGAGAGGCCATTATTTTGGAGTTGGGTGGCAGTGCGAAACTCGGTGCCAATGTGGAAGCTATTTTGCCCAAAGATCATATGTTACCTCGAGAAGCCGTTCGACCAGGCGACAGATTACGCACCTATTTAGTCGATGTTCTGACCGAAGCGCGTGGTCCGCAATTGATCTTAAGTCGTACCTGTAATGAGATGTTGATAGAGCTCTTTAAGCTCGAAGTGCCAGAAGTCGGAGAAGGCATTATCGAAATTAAAAGTGCTGCACGTGATCCGGGTATTCGCGCGAAGATTGCTGTTAAAACCAATGATGGGCGCATCGATCCTGTTGGGGCTTGTGTTGGGATGCGTGGCGCACGTGTGCAGGCTGTCTCAAATGAATTGGGCGGAGAGCGCGTTGATATCGTGTTATGGAACGATAGCCCAGCGCAGTTTGTTATGAATGCAATGGCACCCGCTGAAATTGTTTCTATCGTTGTAGACGAAGACGCGCAATCGATGGATGTGGCGGTTACAGAAGAACATTTATCGCAAGCGATTGGACGCAGTGGTCAAAATGTACGGTTGGCTAGTCAGCTTACCGGTTGGACGTTAAATGTGATTACCGATAAAGAAGCCAAAGAGAGGACAACCGCTGATCAAGAACGGTTAGTCAATGTTTTTACAGAACATCTACATGTTGAAAATGATGTCGCAGAGGTATTAATTGAAGAAGGATTTACCAGTCTCGAAGAGATTGCATATGTGCCTATACAAGAATTGTTAGGGGTGGAAGGCTTTGATGAAGAGATTGTTAACGAGTTACGTACTCGAGCAAAACAAGCGCTCTTAACGCAAGCGGTAGCAGCGGAAGAAAAATTGGGCGAAAAAACGCCTGCCGAAGATTTACTTTCACTCCCGGGCATGAACAAGGAATTAGCTTTTGTTTTAGCCAATCGCGGGGTAATGACGCGTGATGATTTAGCAGAACTTGCGGTAGACGATCTGGCGGATGTGCCAGACTTGGATAAATCTAAAGCTGCTGAGCTGATTATGGCAGCACGCGCACATTGGTTTGTGTGAGGGTAGGAGGGTAGGTTCCATGGGATCAGACGAAACAGTTAATCAAGAGGCTGACAAACCTAAAAGAATTACTTTAAAACGTCAGAGTTCAGAAGTGATTACCGTACAGCGATCGGGTCGAAAGGGTACCGTTAGTGTTGTGCATAAAAGACGTCATGTCTATGTTAAAAAAGATGCAAGTGCAGAAACAGAAGAAGTCTCTTTACAACAAGAAGAGCCTTTGAATGTCGCGTCATTGAGCGCGACACCCGCGGAAGCATTATCTGAAAAAATAGTCTCTGAGACGCCCGAAACCCTTGTTGCTGAAAGCGAAGCTGCATCAAATCTGTCATCTGACATATCTGCTGACGCCTCTCTTGCCTCATCTCCAGAGCTTGTTAACGCGCAGAGTGTAACGGGCGAACACAGCGGTTCGGCCCTACAAAAAGAAGGGCATGGGGTGCCTAAAAAAGGTCGTAGTGCAAAAGAGTTATTGGTTGATGAAGAAAAAAAGCGAGGCCGTTCTAAATCTAAAATTCGCAGCGAACCGGAAGAATGGCATAAGGGAAATATCGTTAAAGTATTAGAAGAGATCGTGACAGAAGAAGTGGACGAGATAGAGGGAGAACCCGTCGTCGAACGTCCGGTCTGGCGTAAAACAAAATTGAATAAGAATGCGGTTGCCAGAGGCAGTAAACGAGAGTTGAGAGGCATTGTTGAAGAAATTCAAAAGAAACATAGCTTCGAAAAACCGGTAGGTCCCATCGTTCGTGCGGTGTTAATTCCCGAAACCGTTACGGTCGCCGAATTGGCGCAAAAAATGTCTGCAAAAGCAGGCGAAGTCATAAAAACCTTAATGAAATTAGGAACGATTGCGACAATTAATCAACCCATTGATCAAGATACGGCTGTTATTGTGGTTGAAGAAATGGGGCATACCGCCAAGCGTGTGAATGATATTACTGTTGAAGAATCCTTACAAGTTACAGAGTCCCGGGAATTAATGCCACGTGCGGCTATTGTAACGGTGATGGGGCATGTTGATCATGGAAAAACATCGCTGTTAGATTATATTCGTACCACTAAAGTAGCCGCTAAAGAAGCCGGTGGCATTACACAGCATATTGGTGCGTATCATGTGAGAACCAAACGGGGCGATATTACCTTTTTAGATACCCCAGGCCATGCTGCCTTTACAGCAATGCGTGCGCGAGGTGTACAATGTACCGATATTGTGGTGCTCGTTGTTGCTGCAGACGATGGTGTGATGCCGCAAACGATTGAAGCAATTCAACATGCAAAAGCAGCAAATGTACCCATCGTTGTCGCGATTAATAAAATTGATAAAAAAGATGCTGATCTCGATCGCATTCAAAATGAATTAGTGACACACGGATTGGTTCCAGAAGCCTGGGGCGGTGATGTGATGATTATTCCCGTTTCTGCTAAAGAGGGAACCGGTGTTGATGCTTTATTAGAAGCCCTGGGTTTACAAGCCGAAATGTTGGAGCTAAAAGCGCCTGTTGCAGGCAAGGCAACAGGGGTTGTCTTAGAAGCCCGTTTAGATAAGGGTAGAGGTCCTATTGCGTCTTTGCTCGTACAAAGCGGAACCTTAAAACAAGGCGATATATTGTTGGCCGGATCAGAATACGGTCGCATTCGTGCCATCACAAATGAATTAGGTCAGCAAATTGCCACGATTGGCCCTGCAATGCCGGTTGAGGTATTAGGTTTGTCGGGTACGCCACAGGCGGGCGATATTTTTATGGTTGTTGCTGACGAGCGCAAAGCGAAAGAAGTCGCGACATTTAGACAAATTAAACAGCGCGAAGCGCGTATGTTAAGACAACAAGCGACTAAACTCGAAGGCTTTTTCGATCGCATGAAACAAGGCGAATCGAAAATTTTAAATATCCTATTAAAATCTGATGTTCATGGTTCAGCCGAAGCTTTAATGGAAGCCTTAGAAGGGTTGTCAACGGACGAAGTGAAAATTAAGATTGTTGCTTCGGGTGTTGGTGGTATTAATGAATCGGATGTCTCTTTAGCTATGGCATCAAAAGCAGTATTAATCGGATTTAATGTGCGTGCGGATGTTTCTGCGCGCAGACTGATGGAAAAAGAAGGTATTGATATTTATTATAGCGGGATTATTTATGATGTCGTTGATAATATTAAACGCGCAATTAACGGGTTGTTAGGTCCACAATTTAAAGAAAATATTCTGGGACTGGCTGAAGTTCGAAGCGTGTTTCGTTCTGCGAAACTCGGCGCTGTTGCGGGTTGTATGGTTATTGAGGGTGTGGTTAAACGTGGATGTCCTATCCGTGTTTTAAGAAATAACATTGTGATTTATCAAGGTGAACTGGAATCTTTACGCCGTTTTAAGGACGATGTTTCTGAGGTTCGCAGTGGCACAGAGTGTGGTATTGGCGTTAAAAATTATAATGATGTTAAAGAAGGCGATAATATTGAAGTCTTTGAAACAGTCCAAGTCGCAAGGACGACTGTTTAATGCCTAAAAATTTTAGCCGATCTCAACGCGTTGCAGATGCTGTGCATCAATGCTTGGCGCGTGTCATTCGATCAGAATTTAAAGATCCGCGCGTGGGGATGATTACCGTATTAAGTGTCGAAATGACGCCTGATCTAAAACATGCCAAAATTTATGTGTCGGTTTTGGAAGACGAAAAAGTTTCAGAAACAATCAAAGTTTTGAATAAAGCCGCGGGGTTTTTTAGAGCGCAAATCGCTAGTAACATTCAACTTCGCGTCGTTCCAAATCCCCGTTTTATTTTTGATGACTCGGTGATTCGCGGAAATCGCATTGCGCAAATTTTGGAGTCTGTTGCCAGTGTTTAAATCCCCTCGTCCCGAAGTTCACGGTATTTTGTTGTTAGATAAACCCAAAGGGATCTCCTCTAACGCGGCATTACAAATAGCCAAACGCTTGTTTAAAGCAAAAAAAGCGGGTCATACGGGTAGTTTAGATCCTGTTGCCAGTGGTCTTTTACCGATTTGTTTTGGTGAAGCCACAAAATTCTCGCAGTTTCTATTAGAAGCAGATAAACATTATCAAACAACCGCAGTATTGGGTATACGAACTGATACAGGGGATGTAGAAGGTAATATCGTTAGCGAGCGTCTTGTTCCGGATTTAAATACCGCGGATGTTGAAACCATTTTGGATCGTTTTAGAGGTCCTATTTCGCAGATCCCTTCTATGTTTTCAGCCATTAAACATCAAGGTCAACCTTTGTATAAACTTGCACGTCAAGGGATAGTTATTGAAAGAGAAGCGCGCGAACTCACTATCAAGGAACTCACATTGTTAGAACTCAAAAATAATACGATGCGTTTAGAGATACGCGCGACTAAAGGAACGTACATTAGAACGCTTGTAGAAGATATCGGTGAGGCATTGGGCTGTGGTGCGCATGTGGTGGAATTAAGACGATTAGGATCAGGCCCCTACACGGCCGAACAGATGCTTTCTTTTGAAATCTTGGAACATATTTTAGATCAAGAAGGTATTAAAAAGTTAGAAAGTTATCTATTGCCTGTCGACACTTCGGTTGCTTTTATGCACGAACTACGGGTTTCGGATGCGGCAAGTTATTATTTACGACAAGGCCAGCCTGTGCAGATCCCTTATGCTCCGACATCCGGTTGGGTGCGGTTTACCCTGCAGAATGGTCGATTTTTAGGGGTTGGGGAGGTCTTGGAAGACGGGCGCGTCGCACCTCGGCGCTTAACTGTGGCAATGGGGTCAGATCTAAACCCCATACTCATTAATTAAAAAACCCATAAAAACTTTGAACAACCAACGAGTACGGGGTCTAGATTTGACCCCATTGCTCCCTAGAGGAAGATCAGGTAAACTGAATCCCATTTGAAGTCCAATATTAGGAGAAAATTGAATGTCAGCAACCAGCAACGCAAAGATCGCGATTATTGAAAAATTTCGACGTGCAACAGCAGATACCGGATCCCCTGAGGTTCAAATTGCTTTGTTAACCACCCGTATTACGGAATTAACAGAACATCTTAAAATTCATAAAAAAGACTTTCATTCCCGTCGCGGACTCATTGCAATGGTTAATCGACGTCGTAAGTTGATGGCTTACTTGAAGAGCGAAAACCTGCCGCGCTATATCAAAATTGTTCAAGATTTAAGTCTTCGAGGTTAATTACTCTCTCACATCCTCCTCAACCCTCCCTGTGAAGGGGGGGAGTTTGCAAAGGTGGGGGTTCTACTCAATATTGTCATAAGGATTAAACGTGGCCGTTATTAAAAAAACCATCCGATTTGGTGATCATCAATTAACAATAGAGACCGGTGTCATTGCACGCCAAGCAACCGCTTCAGTAGTGGTTAGTCTAGACGACACAACCGTGTTGGTGACGGTTGTTGGTTTGCCGGACGTTAAACCGGGACAAGGTGGTTTTCCGCTTCGCGTCGATTATCAAGAACGCGCATATGCGGCTGGAAAAATCCCCGGTGGTTTTTTTAAACGTGAAGGCCGGCCCAGCGAACGCGAAACCTTGATTTCCCGCTTAATCGATCGACCTATTCGTCCGCTATTCCCTAAAGGTTTTGGAAACGAAGTTCAAATTGTGGCAACCGTTATGTCTTTAAATCCAGAAATTGACTCCGATATTCCCGCTATGATTGGTGCTTCTGCGGCGTTAGCGCTTTCTGGTTTGCCTTTTAATGGGCCGATGGGTGCTGCTCGCGTTGCCTATGTAGAT
>JBPOIR010000108.1:0-26348 GCA_052034335.1 Pseudomonadota bacterium
AAATGGCAGTGCTGCCGCATATGGGCACAGGTTTACCGATTGCCGCTGCGATTGCGGTTGGTAACCCCGCAATAGGGGCAGGTCTTTGGATTATTGATAAATTGACGGGTTCTAAAATTAATAAGATTTCTCGGCATTATTATCATGTGACGGGTACTTGGGAGTCTCCGAGTATTGCAGAGGGTGCAACGAGTCTGTCCAGATAAGTGTGTCAGTGTCGCTATTTTAATACCTAAGGTTCAGATCTGTTCTTAGGTGTAATCCCGATTTTTTTGAGCACGTTTGTGCGGAGCACCTCGAAATTTTCAATGTTTTTTAAAAGATCTGGATTAGAAAAAGCTTCTTGAAATTTTTTTGCTTGCCCATCGTTAACACGACGTACCACATTGACAGAAGGGTCAAGTTTTATCGCGGCTATTTTTGATAAATATTGAAGCGCTTCTAATTGTTTTTCAATTGCTCTAAATTTAATATAGATGTCTTCTTGGTCAATTTTATCCGAACTATGCGGCAAATGCTCGATAAGATTTTTTATCTCCATACCGATATTTCTAGTTAAGCCTGTAATTTGATTGTGAAGCATTGTTGCAGATAAATTTTTCGTTGAAGATGTATTCATATTTTTATACAACTCTTTTGCCGTATTCAATGCGCCTTCTGTAGAAAGCAAAGGAGTGTGTTGCTTATTTTTATCGGGTTCAGCTTGCATCATCGTGTTGTAAGCCATTTCAAATTCATTTAATTGAGGGTGTTCAGAAATAGCAGGTGATATTGCTTTAATTTTATCATATAACTCGGATGCTTTTTTGAAAGCCTCTTTTTTATGTGTACTATCGCTTTTAAAAAGTGAGAAGAGACCTTTATTATTTGTAGTTGCTTTAGCAGGTTTTATATCGGCAAGAAGTGTTTTGGATGGTAATTCTTTGATGGCGTGCGCACATAAATTTTGCAAATCTTTAAGAGGCATTTCGAGAGCGTTTAAATCCTTTTTTATTTGTTTAGAATCTAGTTCAGACAATTTTGGAATTTTTTCTTCAGCTATTTTTATCGCATAATCGCATGCTGTCAGCAGTATTTCAATTCTTTGAGAGATAAGGTGTAGGTCGGCTTTTGTGTCCGTGTTATCTTTGCCTGCTTGTTTATTTTCTTCAAACTCTTTTAATAAACGTTCCAGGGCCCCGCGTGCTTCTGTTATAGGTGAGAGCATCTCTTGTGGCATAGTGATGATTTTTTTTAAAGATAGTTTTTTAACCTTGTTATTCCATCCAATAAAATCACGCTTTATTTTAAAAAGTTTTAGGATTGATTCTTCACCTCTGTTTTTATCTTTATGCTCAAGCAGCGTGGATTTGTCAATCGTAGCAATATTCATTTTGATTGAATCAACCATTTGATGTAATGGATAAAATTGTTTTTCTTTCCATACCGTATCATGTAGAGCGGTAGAGATTTTTCGCTTCATTTTCCTAGAATTTTTATTGGCAAGATTGCTGTTCGAGAAATTGTAAAAATCTACCAGACATTCATGTTCTGAGAAATGACGATTTTTGCCGTTAGAGCTATCGGTGCGATTTAAATAAGCATTAACCATTGTGCCTAGTCGACTTTTAAAAACATTGTGCTCGTGATCAATTTGGTGCTTTATAACGAGCATTAATCCTCTTGCTATTCTAGTCTTTTCATCAGGCGTGTACTTGCCTTTTTCAAGTAATGCGAGCGTGTCTACAATTAATTGTAGCTGTTCAGCTCTTTTTTTGCTGATGAAAGCGCTTGGTTGCATAAGGCGAGCGACACTATTATCAGTACTATCGTCGGGAAACGGTTTAGTTTGCTGATAGAGTGTACGTAGTTGACGAAATCCATTGACTGAATTGCTGATTGCTAGGATCTCTTCTAACCATTTTGGTAGTGTTTCTCGTTCTTTCTTAAGCATTGGTCTTGCTGGGGCGCTTCTTGTTGGGCTTGCTGGCTTTGTTGGGTTTACTTTTTGTGTAACAACAGGAGAGTTAGGCGTAATTGTAACAGACTCGGTAGCAATAAAGATTTTAGCTGGACTGCGAAGAGCGCCCATTTGTTGTTGTTCAGAAGCTACATGCCGATCTGGATTATCAGTGGCAGTATTTCCTGTGGTCACCACTGGCTTTGTTAGCAGTGCTTGAACTATCGATTGGGCGTTTCTTAAAAAAAACACCAGTTCTAAGGCTTTAGGATTTCGCTTCCCATCGAGCAAAACTTCTGTCATATCAAATAAAGTTTCTTCTAAAGCCTTGAATTTTTCTGTTTCTTTTTCTGTCGGTACCATTTTTTTAGCAAGATCTGTTAAGGCCACTAATTGTTCCGCCCGTACTTGAATGAGTTGTATACAATAAAACACTTCTTGAATATCAGACACTTGTAAAACCGCTTTATTATTAATATCAAGATCATTTAATTTTTTAAGCAATTGAGTAATCTCTAAATTTATCTTTTGTACAGCAGCTGCAATATGTTGTGGACTATCTAATTTTGTTTCTAACGAAATTTTTTCTTTTTCAAGCTTGACTGCTTGTTCATCCGACAATTTTAATACTGTTTCGTTACCTTTTAATAAGTCCTTTAATGTGTTTTCCCACTCTTGCATTAAATGTGTAATATGTTTTTGAAAATCGTCTAATTCTTCTGTTTTCATAACTTCGCTCCTCTTAACTAGTTGTAACCTATATACTTTTAATTTTGTACAAGTTTGGACAGGCTGGGTCTACACGAGTTCCCCGAATGCTAAAAATTATTTAAGTGGGTATATACCCCACGCGCATCAAACAAAGATGATAGCCGAAAAAATTGCACTTCATTGTTGAAGGGGCCGTTTGAAGTTTGAGTGTACATACACAGCCGTATATGGCTATCGGGTTCGTTTGTATAGATTGTATGAGACTGTTGTCAAAACGCTAATATTTTCGATTGCTCAACCAATCAGCAATACTTTTTAAATAACGGTTATTAGGCTCTAAAAATGCAATAGCTTGAAGCGTTTTTTCATATAAAGCTTTTGCATGTTGTTTGGCTTGTTCTAGTCCTAAACGGCTTGGGAAGGTGGCTTTATTTTGTTGTTGATCTTTTCCAATACTTTTTCCGAGAGTTTTGGCATCGCTCGTCATATCTAATATATCGTCTTGAATTTGAAAGGTAAGTCCGATGCACCGTGCATATTCTTGTAATTTTGGAATAATGCTCTGAATGTTGTGATTCGTTTGTATAGATTCAGATCCAAGGGATGCAATGGTACCCAGTGTTACAGCCGCTTCAATCAGCGCACCGGTTTTTTTATTGTGGATCTGGCATAAATCTTCAAAGGAAATCGTTTGATGCTTTCCCTCTGAAGCCAAATCAAGTGCTTGACCTTCGATCATACCCCGCATACCGCTTTTTTCTGAGAGAATTTGAATCATCTGAATTTGTTGTTCGGCTGGAATGGGATTCAGTTTAGGATCACTTAAAATTTCGAAGGCGAGCGTGAGTAAGGCATCACCTGCCAAAATGGCTGTGGCTTCGCCAAAGACTTTGTGGGAGGTGGGTTTTCCGCGACGGAGATCATCGTTATCCATGGCGGGGAGATCATCATGAATTAATGAGTAGCAATGGATTAATTCAATCGCAGCAGCTGCTGCATCTAAACGATCGGGCGAGCTGCTGAGTGCTTCGCCCGTTGCATACACAAAAAGCGGGCGTAGTCGTTTGCCACCATTTAAAACGGCATATCGCATCGCTTCAAATAAAGGGAGAGAATTTCCCTTTGGGAGTAGATGTGTCAGAAATAATTCAATGCGTGTGACACAGGTTTGTCTATACGCTTCAAAATTTTCATCAATCGGATCCGCGTGCAGTAATTTCATGCTTCTTCAGAAAAATCTCGCGTTTCAAAATCGCCATTTTGAGAGACTAAAATTTGCACTTTTTGTTCAGCTTCTTTGAGTGCCGCTTGACACTGTCGTGCCAATGCAATGCCTTGTTCGAAGTTTTTTAAAGACTCTTCTAGCGTGAGTTGACCGCCAGCCATTTTTTCAATCGTGGTTTCTAAATCCTTTAAGGCAATTTCAAAATTTAAAGCATCTAAAGGATTTTTGAGTGTAGATTTCGTTGATTTTTCGCTCATCATTGCGTCGTCCATAAAAACATGGGTCAATTTTACACAAGTTAGGCGCCCGTTGCATTAGATTTCTGAGGAGGGTATTTGGGAAATATGCATTCGTCTAGCAAAAGAATTACCTTAATGACTATAAGAGAGAGGTATTTTTGTGGTATGATTAGTCTATTGTTGTTGCATAGGTCTATTACCTGGGTTGAGTTAATTAACTGATTCTCTTAATTTACCGTCAAGGGGTGTCAAATGGAATCCGGTTATCGATTTGATGAATATATTCAATATCTGAGAGAAAGCTTCGTGAATCTTGTGGAATATCGAGAGCGAACGGGCACTTTGGAAGCGAATGTTGTTCAAATTAAAGAGGCTCTATTTAATGAAGATCCTTTTATAGTCTTTAATGCGAGTGTTGCTGCCACGGTTGTTCTGTCCGACAAATTTATTTATCACTAAGTCTTTTGTTAATAACTTCTTTTTTTGTGATTAATTCTTCAATGAGCAACGTAGGAAGAAAAAAAGTTTCACCGCTGTCTTATTCCATGTTAGTTTGATCTGTATCGAATTTTAGTCAATTATTTGTTTGCTTTGTACTGTGTTTTTCAGAAGTGTAGATTGTTAACGAACTAAGAGGTAAGAAAATGTCATCGGCAGAATCAAGAGACGAAGTTGTCCCTTTTATACCAGCGTCTAAATCACTCCCTGAAATAACGCCACGCGCGTTAGTTCTCGGTATTTTTTTGGCCGTGGTCTTAGCGGCTTCTAGTACTTTTGTGGGATTAAAAATTGCACGTACGATTGCGGCTTCTATTCCCGCTGCTTTAATTTCGATGTTGATTTTACGACGTTTTAAAAACGCGAATATTCTTGAAAACAACATGGTGCAAACCATTGCATCTGCAGGCGAAGTGGTTGCTGCAGGCGTAATTTATACTTTGCCGGCGCTTATTCTGATGGGCTATTGGCAATCTTTTAATTATTTACAGACAACAATGATTGCGATGATTGGCGGGATATTGGGTGTTTTATTTTCTGTTCCCTTAAGACGAACAATGATTGTAAAAGACAAGTTACCCTACCCAGAGGGACTGGCAACAGGGGAAGTCTTAAGGGTGGGAGAAGATACGCAGACAGGATCAGCAAAAGTTTTATTAAAAGCCAGCTTATTTTCGGCGGGACTTGGGTTTTTACAGACTGGATTTAAAATCGCTGGAGAACACGTTCAATATTGGACCAAGGCGGGTTCTACTGCATTTGGTGCAAGCTTAGCGTTGTCGCCGGTTTTAATGGCTGCAGGCTATATCGTGGGCATGCGTGGACTCTTTGCTTTTATGGTAGGCGGTGTATTGACATGGGGTATTGCTATTCCCATTTTTGTCAATATGTACGGGCTGCCTGAAGCGCCGGATTTGCAGTCCGCAATGGGCATGATTCAAAAAGCGCATTTTCGTTACATTGGGGTGGGTGTGTTAGCCGTGGGTGGATTATGGGGCGTTATTAGTTTGATAAAACCCATTGTTGAGGCGTTTAGAGTATCGATGCAGGCAATGAAAGCGCATAAAAGCGAATTTGCAACCATGCTTCGAACTGATCGTGATATACCCTTTAAATATGTTATTTGGGGTGTCGTTGGGCTTGCAATTCCTATTTTTATTTTATTTTTTTCCGTGATAAATAATGCACATTTTGCGATTGATGAAACAGTATTTTGGGGTATGATTGTTTTTGCGACAATCTTCTCATTAATAGTCGCTTTTATTGCCGCTGCTATTGCGGCGTATATAACCGGTATTGTGGGAACCACAGCGTTACCGATTTCAGGCATTACTATTTTTGCTATTATCACTTTTGCGAGTATTTTATTACTTATCTTAAAGCCATACGTTGATTTTGAGCTAAATACAGATTTAGCGCTAAAAGCGGCTGCCATTGTGATTGTATTTTCCGCTGTTATTTGTGTGGCAGGTGCTGTGAGTGGCGATAATATGCAAGACTTAAAGGCTGGACAGTTGGTAGGAGCAACGCCTTGGAAACAACAGTTAATGTTAGCCGTAGGTGCTGTTGCCGCTGCATTAGTTATCCCTTTTATTTTGCAAACGACTTTCGATGCTTATGGAATAGGCGATGTTTTACCACGTCCGGGGATGAATCCTGAACATGCATTGCCCGCACCACAGGCCACATTAATGGCGACGGTTGCTAAGGGCTTTTTTGTTGGACAATTACCGTGGAATATGATTTTAATCGGTGTAGCCTTAGCGGTTGTCGCGATTATTTTTGATACCTATTTGAAAAAAACGAATAGTAATTATCGTTTTCAACCTTTATTGTTTGCACTTGGCATTTACTTTCCTTTAAGTTATGTAACGGCATTTTTTATGGGTGGATTGGTTCGTTCTTTAGCCAATTGGGGCAAGAAATCTAAAGATGACGCTTCTGAAACCAACCATGGTATTTTATGTGCATCGGGTATTATCGCAGGAGAAGCCATTTTAGGCGCTTTGTTGACCATTCCGTTTGCCTACTATCAATCAACCGATATTTTTGCATTAAAAGTGGAGTGGTTAACACGTCACGAAACCTTAATTGGCGTATTCCTCTATGTGGGATTATGTGCCTATTTATATAAACGTGGCAGAAAAGCGTAGGCGGGTTTTTGAGATGAAGAGCAAAAAAGGGCGAGATCCAGCAAGACCCATAGAGCCTATAGCACCTACGGGTGAACTCGTGATCCAGACCGTCGCGATGCCAGCAGATGCGAATGCTTATGGTGATATTTTTGGTGGATGGTTGTTGTCTCAAATGGACGTTGGTGGAGCTGTATTGGCACACCAACGCGCGCACAATCGGGTGGCAACAGTTGCTATCGATAAGCTCATTTTTATGAAACCGGTTTATGTGGGCGATTTGGTTTGTTGTTATGCAAAAACCCTCAAAACGGGTCATTCTTCTATCACGATTCAATTACAAGTCTTTGCTAGCCGTATGCGCATAGGTGCGCACGAACAAGTCGCCGAGGGACTTTTTACCTTTGTTGCAATAGATGATAATGGACGCCCTAAAAGCATAAATTGGTAAGAAACTGGAGCAGCTCTGGATTTTGAGTAAGATCTGAATTGGATGCTGAATAAAGAGCCAGTTTTAAAACGAATAAAACTTTGTTATCATACCCACTAATTATTTATTATTTCAATAATACTATGGAGAGATCTCAGTAATGAAAACTACAATCATGACTTACAGAACCGAAAAAACATTTGGCGATGTTATGGGTGCATATAGAGCCATTCAGGCTTTATGCAAAGGTTTGTTACAGACAGTTAAAGTTAATTTTTTTGTTTATGGAGAAAGTGATTCGTTGCAAGGGTTAACTAAACCGGATGGCAGTAGCATTTTAACTGCACCCAATGACAGTGTAAGCTTTGAGATGCATTTGTTTGATGAGCAACAAGCAGCTAAAGAAATTGCCTTGCGTTTTAAAGCGAAAGGGTTTTTTCTAAATTTTGGTTTGCGAGCGCTAGGGTTCTTAAATAATAGAGTTACTCGATTTTTTGGAATAGAAAAACTCATCAATTTCTTAGCGAATCAAATGGGTGATTTTGAGATAGCAATGTCTAAAAGAATGATCACAAATGTTCTCTCAAAAAAAACCGAAAAATATGCGCGCTTAACTCACGAATTCGTTAGTTCAGATTTAATATTGGTTTATAATAGTCCAGGACTCTTTTTAGCTCTGTTACACGTATATTCTGAATCTGCAATATTAGTTCAGTTACCAAAAAAGATTTGGTTTATTTCCGAATACAATGGGGGAGACCTTGGTTATCAAGATATTTTGCAAAAAATTCGCACTTACCCGAAACCTCAGGCGGTAGACTTCAAAATGATGATGACTGGATTTCCTGACGATGCAGCTCCAGAACCAATCATTGGCGTTTTTGCAGATCAACAAGAACTGAAAGAATTAACTGAAAATGACAATGATTTATTAAGACAGCTTGGATATCAAAATTTTGAGGACAAGTCGAGGCACGTTATATTTTTTGGTTATACCAATTATTCTACTGACGCGGGCGGAAAGGCTATTGCTAATCCAAAAATAAATCATGAATTTTTTATTGATACGGCTATTAAACAATCTTTGGCATTTAACAGTACTCGTCAAGATGCGGTTATAGATATCATTTTGCCATTTACTAAAGTAGAGGCTCAAAGAATAGCAGCTCGAATAGAGTCTAAAAACCCTAATATTTCAGTGCAAATACTCTTTTCTGTAAAAAAAGATAATAGGGTGAGGTTGCAGGTAGAGACTAGGCTGGATGAGCAAAAAAAGGATGGGGCTATTTCCGTTAGATTAATTAATATATATCCACTTAGCCCAGCTTTATTTAAGCACCTTTCTGACGACCTGTCAGAAAAGCTTACCGTACGGACGGGCGATCAATCTCTTATTGAATCAATTGTAAATGGAAAAGTGCCTTTGTTTTACCAAGTAATGACTTGGAAAATGAATTATTATTTGAAATTTATAACTTTTTTAATGCGGGTAGAGAAGGAACAACCAAGCAATTTTTCTTTTAGAAGCATAGAATCACAGTTGGAGTTTTTTCAATCAAATTTGGATTTCAGTAGCACCAAGCAGAAATTTATAGGGAGCCTATTGAATGTTGTTACTCAAAACGTAAACATCGATGAACACTTGCAAATATTGACTGAAATCGCAACTAATCCTACATCATTTGCGCATATCACCGAATTATTTCAAATCCTTGCTGATAAAATAATTAAAGATATGAATGCGGCAGATAAACTGCGTGCTGCCTTACGAGAATCATTTCCAGGATTAAAATTTGAAGGTCAAGAAATGCAATTAACTGAAAGAGAACAAGATTTAGAAAGGAAATGTTTTGTTGAAGTTGAAAGCACATCAGCACCAGCGCAGCAGCAAGAACGGAATTTGAATTTTTCAAAAAAAACTGAGTTAGTCCAGGCAGCGGTAGCTTCCTCTAACACACTTGGTGTTAGACCGAGATCTAAATTTTCTTCAAACGGCGTTTGAGGTTTCTAAGGCCAACAATTTTTGTTTTGCAATGTTAATAACAGAGGCAGGGATGCCTGCTAACTGCGCAACCTGAATGCCATAGCTTTGGCTAGCAGAACCCTCTTGTAGGCTATACAAAAATACTAAAGATTCACCAAATTCGACGGCATCTAAGTGAACATTCGCGATACTCGAATACGACTTCGGCAATTCGGTCATCTCAAAATAGTGGGTCGAAAATAAGGTAAAGGCTTTAATCTCTGTTGTTAAATAAGAGGCAATAGCCCATGCTAGCGACAAACCATCAAAGGTACTAGTGCCTCGGCCAATTTCATCTAATAACACTAAGCTTTGTGCCGTTGCGTTTTGTAGTATAAGTGCGGCTTCGGTCATTTCTACCATAAAAGTGGAGCGACCACTACTAAGATCATCTTGTGCACCAATTCGGGTAAAAATTTTATCAAATTTACCAATTTTAGCAGATTGGGCAGGCACAAAACTGCCGATATGCGCAAGCAAAACGATAAGCGCGTTTTGTCGCATATAAGTCGATTTTCCACCCATATTGGGGCCTGTAATCATCAGCATTCGTCGCGTATCGTTTAGCGTTAGATCGTTCGGAATAAATGGCATTTTCAGGGTTTGTTCAACGATGGGATGTCTTCCACGTTGTATATAACATTCGGTTGATTCGAGTAATTGTGGGCGTTGCCAATGCAAGGTTTCTGCACGTTCTGCCAGACAGGCTAAAACATCGATTGTCGCAACGGTTTCTGAGGTGGATTGCAACTGCAATAAGGATTTTTGAATGTCGATCAAGATATTTTCATACAGATGTTTTTCTCTTAGCAGGGCACGCTCTTTACTGGAAAGAATTTTATCTTCAAAAGTTTTGAGTTCGGGGATAATAAAACGCTCTGCATTTTTTAGAGTTTGGCGTCGCGTATAGTAACTGGGCGCTTGAGTCGCTTGGCCACGACTAATTTCGATATAGTAACCATGAATACGGTTATAACCTACTTTTAATGTAGAGAGACCCGTTTTTTGTCGTTCTGCTGTTTCCAATTGGATTAAAAAATTTTCTGCATTTTGGCTGATGTTTCGAATCTCGTCGAGTTCTTGATCAAAACCTTCTTTAATAACACCACCATCTCGAATAATGTTGGGTGGATTTTCAATAATGGCAGATTCGAGTAGATTGTGGAGATCAGGAAAAGTAAAAAGTTGTTTTGAGAGGGTTGATAACAAAGATTCTGCATATTTTTCGGTGTGCGATTTCAGAATAGGCAATTTTTTTAAAGCATTTTTGAGACGCAGCAGATCGTGTGGTCTTGCAGAAAGCAAAGCAATACGGGACAAAATACGTTCCATATCCCCCATGGCTTTAAGGGTTTCTTGTAAGGTTAGGTAATCTTGATTTTTAAAAAGAGCGCTAACCGCATCTAAGCGGGCATTCAAAATCAACCTCGATAATATAGGCAGATGAAGCCATCGTGCCAATAATCGACTTCCCATAGGGGTTTGTGTAGAATCGATGACAGATAATACGGTATTGTCGCGTTCGCCTTTTAGATTACGTGTTAACTCTAAATTTCGACGGGTATTAGAATCGATTCCCAGGATGTCTTCCGTTGATTCTACAATAATGGTGTGAATATGTGGTAGGGCTGCGCGTTGTGTGTCTTTTACATAGTGTAGCACCGCGCCTGCTGCACTTAGCCCAACAGAAAGCCCTTTGTTTTTTAATATATGATAATCGTCTGTTGTAAAATGGTTGCTGAGTGTTTGGGTTGCTGTATTGAAATCAAAGTCGGTTTGCAATCGATGTTGTAAGCGAGTGTTTTTGGGAAAAATAAGATGGGCGGGAAGAGCATCTGAAATTAAAATTTCTGAAGGCTTAATGCGTTCTATTTCGTGTAATAATTTAGATTCTGTTGTGGTTTCTGAGACATAAAAACGACCGCTTGCCACGTCTAAATAAGCAAAACCATAGAGCACATTCGGACTTGTTTTTTCACAATTAACGTGTAGCGCCATAATATAGTTGTCTTCACTTTCGTTTAAGAGCGCTTCATCTGTTAAGGTGCCTGGTGTTAAAATACGAATCACACGTCGTTCTACAGGACCTTTGCTGGTATTGGGGTCGCCTATTTGTTCGCAGATAGCAATTGTTTCGCCAAGGCGCACTAATTTTGCAAGATAATTCTCGGCAGCATGGTAGGGAACCCCTGCCATGGGGATTGGATTCCCTTGGCTCTGTCCACGGGCTGTCAATGTGATATCTAAAAGTTCTGATGCGCGTTTTGCATCTTCAAAAAATAACTCGTAAAAATCACCCATTCTATAAAATAACAGGTGATCGCGATGCTCTGCTTTTATGCGTAAATACTGTTGAATCATAGGTGTGTGTTCTATTTTTGGAATGCTGTTTTTCACTTTAGTTTTTCTCCATTGAGAATGTTAAATCGCCGCCTATGCCTTCCGTTCCTGTTTCAGCGCTGGCAGTAAAAAATCGACTTAAAAAGTATTTTAAACGAATGGTGGCCACCGGATCCATAATACTTTGCAAATATTGTAAATACAATTTTTCAGACAGGGATTTTCCAACGACAAGAATGGTATCAGCACCGCCTTGGGTGTAAAATGTTTTATTGGTTGGTTTTGATTCTAAATTAAATTCTTCTAGTTTTAAGTTTTTTTGCAAAAAATCAATAAAGGGATTTGCTGTGCCTGAAAATAAAAAAGCGGTTTGTGCTAAAAGTTGCCGTTGATTTTCATCACTCGCGGTCTCGCTTTGTCCAAAACCCAAACGAGATAAAATATCGGCACCTTTTAAATTATTATCGTTAGAATAGGGGTGGTAAATGGGATGTAACAAAGTACCCTGTACGTAGATTCCAACATTTGTATTGCTAATGTTGCCTTGTTGTTCTACGCGATTTTGAGATATTAAGATATCTAAAAGCGGATCTTTGAGTAATGTGCCTGGCGGAAACAATAAATGACCACGATGGATGTATCGCGTTGCACCTTGTAAACGGTATTTACCTTCTTTAATAGACAGTTTTCCATTGCCTGTGAGGAGACCGTCAGAGCGCTCGTTAATAGTCAGTTTTCCACCCACTGTACTAATGATACCGTATCCATCAAAATGTAAATTATTTTCGATCACCACATAAAGGTTGGGAATGATTTTAAAACCATTCGCTTTTGTAGCAGGTTCTGAGCCATTTGTAAGAACAATATCTTTAGAGAGTAAGGTAATATTTTTTTGATCTTGCATGGCAAGATAGGCTTTATGGATCAGGAGAGCGCCATCAACAAACAGCCTATTATTCTTAAGATTTAAGGTTAATGTCGGTGATCCAATGATTTGAATATTCTGAGTGTTATAAAGTTGTAGATTTTTCCCTGTGAGATTCAATGACAGTATTTTTTCAGTATTGAATTGCAGAGTGCCATCCACTTGAAATTTGCCTTCTCCGGAATAACCGGAACCTTTTAATAATAAGGGATGTCCAATTTTTCCTGCAATATTGAGATGCAGATCTTTAAGCGTTAGTGCTTGCTTGGGTACAAAAAAAGAAGCCAAATGAAGGTTTGAATTTAAGCCTTGTTGACCATAATAAAAATCTCCCTTTATTTGTAAGCGGTTGGTGTTGTTTTGTAGTGTAATGCCTTTTAGGGTAATCTCGGTGGAAGAAAGTTCCATAATGCTAGGCGTTTTTAGAAACCAAGCTCCTGTCATTTCAGAACTAAAATCTGCTTTATTGAGTTGTCCTGACCAATGATTTTGTGCTTGTTCAGCAACAAGATAGCCATTGAAATTAGTCTTAACTTTTTTGGTATTATTTAAATTTATAATCCATTCAAGTCGATTTTTAATCTGAGCGGATTGCTTGATGCTTATTTTGTTTTCGCCTAAAACCACTGTGCCCGTTGGGATTTGAAAGTGTTTGTCTATGATATTTATTTTGAGGTGTGCCTGCAGCGGCATATCAACCCAAGATCCGCTTAGATTTTGAATATCAATGGAAAGATTTTGGCGATTAAATGTCATTTGAAATTGACCCACACTGTTTTCTATAAAAAGTGGTGAAGCCGAGTTTCCTTTCCAAATAAAAGATGCGTTTTCTAATTTTACAAACGGCACGTGAATGATAGAATTTAACAAAGACATCATATTGGGTTCGAAAATAACTTCTTCTGTAGAAAGTTGAAGCGTTGCATTTTCATAGTCAAGATTTTTAAGTATAAGTCTACTTGCCCATGTGCCTTCGACACTTTCTATTTTTAGTTCTCCAGCTACAGTGTTTTCTATGATCCAAAAACTGGTTTTGCATCCCGATTCTGTGGAAAAAAGCCAAAGGCTAATAACCAAGAAAATGGTCAAGGGATAAAATAAATTGCGTCCGATTAATTTCCAAAACATATAATTGCCATTATAAATTCATGCCAAAAGTGAGATGAAGTCGCGGTTTTTGTTTCCCACGCATCATCGGCCTTGCAATATCTAAACGAAGCGGTCCCAGAGGTGTTTCATAACGCACACCAAATCCGGCGCCTGTTTTTAGTTTTGCACCCCATTTGTTCATTGCATTACCCGTATCAACAAAAATAGCTGCACCAAAATTTTTATAAATTTTTCTTTCAAATTCAGTGCTTCCCACAACAAGATGTCTACCACCCACAACAATAAGGTCACCATTCAGATCTTTTTCTTGTGGACCGATTGAATTGTATCCAAATCCTCTTATTGTGTGATCACCGCCTGTAAAGAAACGCAGACTCCAAGGAATTTTGTCGAATTGATGTGTTGCTATACTCCCTAAGTCTCCTCTTAATATCATTCTGGATGTGTCTGTAATTGGCAATATTCCTTTCAGCCGGGCAACAGCTTGAACCATGTTCGTTGTGGATAATGCGGATTTAAGCCCACCCTGCACGTTAGCAGAAACGTGGATGCCCTTTTGTAAAAGACTTTCTTTTTTGATGGTACTCCAGGCATATCCTATGTTGGGGAGTAAAAAATGAGCATGGTTTTTTGGATCGGTTGGTAGTTTTCTAAAGACAACGGATAAATAGTGTAAACCTAAAATTTGTTCAAAACGTCCCCTTTTTTGAATGTGGCTTACGCCAGTTTCATTTTGCAAGCTATATTTTTTATCAACAGGTTTTTCTTCGGTAATTTGCGTGCCAAAAACAATACGATCGGTAGCAGGATTTTTACCCAAAATGGTATATTGCGCATTCGCTTGGTTGAGTCTTTTGGAACCCCGAAAATTAAGGTTAATACGATGACCCGGATGTGATTTACGGCGTCGTTCCCATCCGACCATTCCCCGTGGTCCCGAATCTGTACCAAAACCAAGGCTTATTGTGTATTTATTACTGGGTTTTGGAGTAAGCGTAACATTAACAGGTATCGCATAATCTTGTATTTCGTTTAAGTCGGGATTGAGTTTAACTTTTGCAAATAAATCCGTATCGATCAGATTTTTTTGTAAGGCTAATAAGGTATCTGTTGTATAGGGTACCCCGGGAGAAAAGAGGATGTACTGTTTTAAATATTCGGTGGGGTAGGGGGGAGAAATAAAATGGATATTTCCAAAGGCATATCGTTTTCCGGTATCGAGCGTCAAAATAATGTCTGCTTGATTGCTAGCGGTATCTACTAAAACTTTGTTTGTTGTAAAATATGCGTCTAAATAGCCTAATCCTAAGGCAGTCGCCAATAAATTTTGTTTGAAGGCTTCGTATTTATGGTGTTTTAAGGCTTTATTTTTTTTGAGCGCTGGATTTTTAATCAGAGATTGTAATGCAGATTGATCTTTTCCATCTCCGGTGATTTTAAGGTTGAGGCTTGTAATGATAACAGGGTCGCCTAAGTTGACTTTATAAGTTACCAGATAGGTATCTTTGTCTCCGTTACAAACGATATCAGATGAAATCTTGGCATGGTAATACCCGATGGATTCTAAGGTGGTGGACATTTCTTCTGTGCTGATTTGATAGAGGCTTAAAATTTGATCGCCTGTCAGGTTTTTATCTTTTTCGCTTTTTTTAATGCTTAAATTAGACAGCACAATTTCTTGTTCGTCTTTGGGCAAACCCGTGATTTCAACGGATATTTTACTGCTTGAAGACCAGCAGATCACTGGAAAGCAAACAAACAAAATTAAGATGATAAAACGCATATCGAATTTTACCATAAACCAAGGAGGCAAATCTGGGTTGCATACAGATTAAATGATCTAGTGAAAAGGTTTTTTAAGTCGGATTTTCGAGGCTTAATACGCCAGCGTCATAATCATAGGCAAAAATTTCGGCATAGCGACCCCAGTCAATGATAATACGCAGCAGACGTTCGGATTCTTCTTCACTTAAAAAGTCCTCGAGCTCTTCGAGAAAGACATTCTTAGTGACACGATGATTCGATCGGGCATCGAGTACTTCGCGAATATGATGCGCCAGTGGAATATATTGTAACAGATGTTTGGCAAATAAGTGTTTACGCTGAAGGATATCGGCAGCAGCAAATTGTTTGCCCGCTTCTAAAATACGAATATCGCCACCCGAAATTTTTGCGAAACACAACATATCTAGCACATCGGTGAGTGGAAAGAGATCATTGACATCTAAATGCAGTTCTTCACCCAGTTGGGGTAGATCAACCATGCCTTCTTTTTCATGCTCTTCCATAGATTCTAATAAACCAATTAATTCAGAAACACTCACATCTGGTAAACGATAGGCATATTCAGGATGTTTAAACGCCGCTTTGGGTCTGGCTTTGGCTTTAGACAGTTTTTCGCGTTCGCTAATGGTCATTAAGGTATAAATTTGATCTAAGAGTTGTCGAAATTCTGGAGTTTGTGTTTCTCTTGGGAAGGGGAGGCTAACAGGTACTTCCGCTTGGATAGATCCAGGATTAGTGGAGAAAAGCAAAATACGATCAGCCATAATAATGGCTTCTTCAATATCATGGGTTACAAATAATATACTTTTGGTTTGTGTGCTTTTGTCTGTCCAGAGGTCTAATAAGTCATTACGCAGATTTTCTGCCGTTAAAATATCAAGCGCAGAAAAAGGTTCGTCCATCAGGAGTAATTCGGGCTCAACCACTAAGGCACGTGCAAATCCCACACGTTGTCGCATACCACCCGATAATTCTTTGGGGTATGCAGATTCAAAGCCGTCTAATCCAATCATATCAATAGCAGCCAGGGCTTTTTGTCTTCTTTCTTTTTGTGGCATTCCATGAGCTTCTAATCCAAGCTCTACATTTTCAAGAACCGATAACCAGGGGAGTAACGCAAAATTTTGAAAAACCATGGAAATGCCTTGAACCGGACGGGTAATTGGGCATTCTCGATAGTGAGCGCGACCCGAGGTGGGTTTGATAAGACCTGCGATAATGCGTAACAATGTCGATTTTCCGGAACCTGATTTCCCGAGTAATGCGACAATTTCGTTTTCGGCTAAACGAAGATTAATGTTTTCTAAGACCAATAAATCTTGCCCTTCGGTAGTTTTGAAGGACTTTTGTATTTTGTCTAAACGCAGCAATTCATTTGACATGTTTTGTTACTCCAACACAAACCGAGATGCCGCAAAGTTATAGAGTGCTCGCCAAACAAGACGGTTGATCACTAAAACATAAAAGCACATAACGCCAATGCCTAAAGCAATTCTGGGAAAATCTCCAATGGTTGTATATTGCGATATATAGCTGCCAAGTCCTGTGGCTACCAGGCGATGATTGCCCCATTGTAAGACATCTGCAACGATGCTGGCATTCCAACATCCACCTGCAGCCGTCATAGCACCCGTTAGATAGTAGGGAAAAATGGCGGGTAGGGCGAGTTTTTTCCACCATAACCCGCCTTTAACGCCAAAATTTTGAGTGACATACCGTAGATCTTTAGGAATAGCGTTGGCGCCAGCAATGACATTAAATAAAATATACCATTGGGTTCCGAGGATCATCAGTGGCGTAGACCAAATTTGAACATTTAAATGAAAATAAAGGATTCCAGTGACGGCTAAGGGATAAACCAGATTGATTGGAAATGCCGCGATAAATTGCGTAATAGGTTGAATGATTTGGCTCGCATTTGGGTGTAGCCCAATCCAAACACCGATAGGCACCCAGATAATAGAGGCCAATATAATGAGAATGGTCACTTTTAGGGCTGTAATGGCGCCCAAATAAAAGACGTGTTGAATCTCTGAAAGTGTAATAACGCCTGTAATAAAGCGCCATAAATACACGATAGAACAAAGAGTGCCGACGACTAAAATTGTATTCCAACAGAATATGGCAAGACGAGAGGCCAAAGGACTTATTTCCAAGGTCTCTTTTATGGGACGTCGAAAAAATCGCGAATTCAAGAAAAAATCTATTATAAAATCAGCGACTTTAGTGATAATTTTGAGAAACTGCGTTTTAATCAAAAGTTCATAAACCCAGGCGCGATTGACTTCTGTATCGTCAATATCTTTGGCTTCGAAACGATCCGCCCAGGTGAGTAAGGGTCTAAATAAAAGTTGGTCGTAAATAAGAATCACAATGAACATCGTTAGAATAGCATAAAAAATGGCAGAGAGATTTGCATTTGCAATCGCAATGCTAATGTAAGATCCGATGCCAGGAAGCATAATATTTTGATTAGAAACAGAAATCGCTTCAGAAGCAACCACAAAAAACCAGCCTGCTGATACCGACACCATGGTATTCCACAATAAGCTGGGAATAGCGTGCGGAACTTCCATTTTCCAAAATCGTTGCCAAGCAGAAAGATGAAACATATTGGCCGTTTCGATATATTCTTTGGGGATGTTGCGTAGCGATTGATAAAAACTTAAGGTCATATTCCAGACCTGAGAGGTGAAGATAGCAAATATAGCGGCGCACTCGGGTCCCAAGTAGCTATTTGGAAATAATTGGATGAACAAAACGATTGTAATGGAAAGCATGCCCAAAATAGGTACGGATTGCAATACATCGATTAGCGGGATAAGTAATTTTTCGGCTTGCTTATTTTTTGCAGCTAAAGGTGCAACAATAAAAGTGAATAACAGCGAAAAAAAGAGAGCAATAAACATGCGTAGCACAGTATTGATGGCATATTCTGGGAGTTTAGTCGGAGAAAGTGAAATTTCAATCGGTTTTCCGACATGATAGGGTAACTGCATTTGATTTGCAGCGTAAGCTAGTGCGCCCAAGCTCCCCAGAATAATAATAAATGCAATAATATCGCATAAGTTGGGTTTGAAGCCGCCCCCTGTTTTGGGCGACTGATAGTGTGCTTTATTGAGCATGAAGGGTTTATTCTTCCCAGTTTAATGTTCCACCGGTTTGGTATTCCGTAACACGTGTTTCAAAAAAGTTTTTTTCCTTTTTTAAATCCATCATTTCACTCATCCAAGGGAATGGATTGGTTGCGCCTGAATACTGCTCTGTTAAACCGAGTTGCATTAGTCTACGGTTTGCAATAAATTGTAAGTAATCTTTAAACATAGCGGCATTGAGGCCTAAAATGCCGCGTGGCATGGTGTCTACCGCATATTGATATTCGAGATCAACGCCTTCTTTTATCATATTGATAATTTCTGTTTGAAAATCAGATGTCCAAAGATGCGGGTTTTCAATTTTGATCTGATTGATCACATTAATACCAAAATTTAAATGCATGGATTCGTCGCGTAGAATATATTGAAATTGTTCTGAAGTGCCTATCATTTTTTGTCGGCGACCCATGGATAGAATTTGGGTAAAGCCGACATAAAAGAATATACCTTCAAAAACCACATAAAAAGCGCAAAGATCACGTAAAAAACGTTTATCGTTTTCCGGAGTGCCTGTTTTAAAAGTAGGGTCAGATAGACTTTCGGTAAATTTGAGCGCCCATTGTGCTTTTTTAGCAACAGCTGGAATTTCCCGATACATATTAAAAACTTTTCCTTCGTCCATGCCGAGACTTTGGATAATGTGTTGGTAGGAATGTGTATGTAAGGCTTCTTCAAAGGCTTGGCGTAAAAGATATTGCCGGCATTCAGGGTTAGTAATGTGACGATAAACAGCCAGAACCAAATTATTGGCAACTAAAGAATCGGCGGTTGCAAAGAAGCCTAGATTCCGTTCGATAATGTCTCTTTCGTCCTGTGTTAATCCATTGGCGCTTTTCCACAATGCAACATCGGGAGACATGTTAACTTCGTTTGGCATCCAATGGTTAGCACAGGCTTTAATGTAAAATTCATCCCATGCCCAGTCGTATCTAAAAGGAACCAGTTGATTGACATCTACCGGGCAATTGATAATCCTTTTGTCTTCTTTTCGAATGCGGGCGCTGCCAAATTTTAGTTCAAGACCTGTCGCTTTTTCTGCTATATCCATTATATTCTCCAGTTGTTGGGTTATTGACACGCTTCGCAATCGGGATTGTCTATTGCGCACGCCATTGGGCTATCTATCTCTGCTTGCACAGTATTTAAAGCACCTGTATAAACAGTAGACTTTTCTGCATCGGTAGCACCTAAACTTCGTAGATAATAAGTGGTTTTTAAGCCACGTAACCAGGCTGTTCTATAGAGAACATCTAATTTTTTACCGGATGGTGCATTCATATATAAATTCAGCGATTGCCCTTGATCTATCCATTTTTGTCGTCTTGAAGCCGCTTCTATTAACCATTTGGGATCGATTTCAAATACAGTGGTATATTTGGCTTTTAGTGTTTCGGGTATCCGATCGATGGCTTGAACGCTGCCATTAAAATATTTCAGATCCTTAACCATGGCGGTATCCCAGAGTCCAAGTTTCTTTAAGTCGTGGACGAGGTACGGGTTAATCATTGTAAATTCGCCCGACAAATTAGATTTTACAAATAAATTTTGATAGGTGGGTTCTATGGATTGTGAGACGCCACAGATATTTGAAATAGTCGCAGTGGGTGCAATAGCCAAAATATTAGAATTTCGAATACCCACCGTTTGCACACGTTTTCGAAGCGTGTTCCAATCGAGTGTTTGACTGCGATCTTGATCAAGATATATCCCGCGTGTTTCTTGTAAACGTTCTATTGAATCAATGGGCAGTATACCCTGGCTCCAGAGTGAGCCTTCAAAAGTCGTGTAAGTGCCGCGTTCTTCTGCAAGTTCAACGCTCGCCGAAATTGCTGAAAAACTGATTTGTTCCATAGAACGATCTGCAAATTCAACAGCCTCTTCTGATTCATAAGAAATACCCAGCTTATAGAGCGCATCTTGAAAGCCCATAATGCCAAGCCCGATAGGACGATGGCGTAAGTTAGAACGCCTTGTTTGGGGTACTGCGTAATAATTAATATCGATAACATTATCGAGCATACGAATAGCGGTTTTAACCGTTTGTTTAAGCTTTTCAATATCCAGTCCTTGTTTGCTAACATGTTGTGCAAGATTAATGCTACCAAGGTTGCAAACAGCAATTTCATCCACAGATGTATTTAAAGTAATTTCAGTGCATAAATTCGAACTATGAACAACACCCGTATGAGGTTGTGGCGATCGAAGATTACAGGGATCTTTAAATGTAATCCAAGGATGCCCTGTCTCGTAGATCATGCCCAACATTTTTCGCCATAAAGTTAAAGCCGAAATGCGTTTGAAATGGGTTATCTCGCCGCTGTCTGCTTTTGATTCATAATGTTGGTAAGCGTCTTCAAATGCTTTTCCATAGAGCTCATGTAAATCGGGTACATCGTTAGGTGAAAATAATGTCCAGTCTTTATTTTCCACAACCCGTTTCATAAAGAGATCGGGGATCCAATTTGCAGTATTCATATCGTGGGTGCGACGTCTATCATCACCCGTATTTTTACGCAGTTCGATAAATTCTTCGATATCCAAATGCCAGGTTTCGAGATAGGCACAGACAGCGCCTTTGCGTTTGCCACCTTGATTAACGGCTACCGCCGTGTCGTTAGCGACTTTTAAGAAAGGAACAATGCCTTGAGATTGACCATTAGTGCCTTTAATATGTGCGCCCATAGCACGTACGGGTGTCCAGTCATTACCCAGCCCACCTGCGAATTTTGATAGTAGCGCGTTATCTCGTATCGCGTTATAAATCCCGGAGAGATCATCTGGAACCGTGGTTAAAAAGCAACTGGAGAGTTGTGGTCGGAGTGTTCCAGAATTAAATAAAGTGGGCGTTGCACTCATGTAATCAAAGCTCGAAAGCAAATTATAAAATTCAATGGCTCTGCGTTCTTTTTCTTTTTCCGCAATGGCCAATCCCATGGCGACACGCATAAAAAAGATTTGGGGCAATTCAAATCGAACATTAAAGCTATGTAAAAAATAACGATCATAAAGCGTTTGTAACCCAAGATAGCTAAACTGAAAATCGCGTTCGGGTTTTAAGGCACGGCCTAATCGTTCGAGATCAAAAGACAGTAATTTAGGATCTATAAACTCCAATTTTACGCCCTTCTGTAAAGTGGTTGTTAGCGCGAGGGGATAAGCTTGAGCCATTTCTTGACGCGTTTTTGGCACAGGAAGATTTAAGAAATGCATTGTCTCAGATTGCAAAATTTTTAATAACAAACGCGCTGCAACGATGCTGTAATTGGGTTCTTGTTCTATTAATGTGCGTGTTGTCATAATTAGCGCTTGTAAGACATCTTTTTGATGCACGCCGTCAAAGAGATTTCTTAAAGTATCTTTTATAATAGGTTCTGGGTTAACAGACTCTAAATTAAAACAGGCTTCTGCGACGGTATTGATAAGCGCTTTTTTATCGAGCGGCACGATGGTGCCATTGTCTAAAGTAATTGTAAGAGTGGGTTCTGCAGAGTGTGCTGTGTTTGCTTGTTCAGCTTCGCGAAGTTTGCGACGTTCTTCTCTATAAAGTACATAGGAACGCGCAACTTGATGGTATTCTCGGCGCATTAAGGCGAGTTCAACCTGATCTTGAACATCTTCAATATGAACGGCACCTCCATTAATTGGAAGTCGATCCATAAAGGCGCGAATAACATCTTCAGTTAAACCCTCTACAATGTCTGGAATGCTGGACGAAGTTGATGCACTATTGCCTTCTACATCCCAAAAGGCTTTGGTAATGGCACGTGAAATGCGGGTTGGATCAAAGTGCGATAAAGTATGATTACGCAAAATAATGGTTAATGTGCCTGGTGTTGGCGTTTCTGGATTTTTAGAGTCATCGTTGAGTGTGTTGGATGTTGATGTTTGTGCGTTTTTTAAGTCATCATTCATAACAATTCTCCAGGATTATAGTCATCTAGCTCTTGGTAGGTAACCCAATATATTGTGGTTTTAATTTAATAAAACACACTACATATATGCATATTGGGATAGTACAGAAAAAAGATCAAGTGGATAAGCTGTGGATAAGGCAGTATTTTTTTTAGAATTTTATGTGTTGTGATGGACACCCTCTCGTGAAACGAGAGAGGGTGTCATCCGCCTGCGCTGTTGCTGACTCAAAAGCTATGGCTAACAAGCAGTGCAGGTGAGGGTTAGACAGTTTCTAACCATTTGACGAGGTAATGACTTTGTTGCTTGATAACTTGCACATCTTTAAAAGTTAATGTTAAAAGACTCGTGCCTTGTAACCCTGCCAATAAAGATAAGGCTAAGTTATGTGATTTTTCACCTTTGCCCATTTCTTTAAACTGAGATTCACACCAGCCCAACACATCCTTCAATAAACCGGAAGCGGCAGTCGAAATTTCATTCGTGCTTTTGCAAAGTTCTTGACATAGGCTCCCTAACCAATCTCCGAAAGCAACGGCTTGTTCACCTTGTTCTGTGTTTTGAGCAATTAAGGCAGCTAGTCGCTCTTTATTGTTGAGACTTGCCCAAGTGCTAAATTGTGCCTCAATCGTCTTGCGGCGGCGTTCAATAACAGCCAATACAATTGATTCTTTGGATTTGAAGTAGTAGTACACGTTGCCTAAAGGCACTTCGGCGAGAGAAGCGATATTGGCCAAGGTTGTAATGTTTACACCTTGTTCGTAAAATAACTTGTCTGCGGCTTCAATTAAACGTATCCGTTTATCGGTTCTCTTGTTCATCATATCTCCCCTTAAAAAGTCTTATAGTCTTATGGACCTTGTGATAGTTAGTTGTATTCAATCATTATACCGAGTTGCTTAGATAGGTCAATACTGTACAAATGTTCAACTCCTAACTAAAAAGGCCATTGGAGTCAGATCTTGATTATCGCCTTATAGTCTTGGATATCCGCTATTTGTCAGATACCCTCATTAATTCTGGAATGTTATAATAGCTGGCATAATCTGCTCCGCTTTATTTATACACTTGGAGCTTTAATTAATTGTGTCTGAATAGCAGCAGACCTAATTAATTCGGGACGAAGTCCCGCTTCAAAAAATCCTCTTTTAAGTTCTGCTCTTTTATTAGGATCTGCAATGGGTGCTTCATCAGGTTTACTTCCATGTGGAAAAGCAACTAAAACTTGTTTTTTAAGAGAAATATTTTCCCAAATGTCTGGCAATTTATATAGCACATGATTTTCTTTAGAAGGCGTTAACTCGCCATCATGCCGTAATATGTCAATTAATCTTCGGATTTTAACAAAATAGATTGTTTCTTCTGTATTAAACAACTGTTCTATTGTTTCCAATAATGTTTTGTCTTCTTGAAAACAGCGTTTTGCGTGTTCTGATAACTGTAGCTTGCTTGGCTCTTTAAAAACATCTTGTGATGAACTTGGCATTGGCGTAGTACTTGTAGGTGTAAACTGATAGAACATTTCTGGAGATGATTTTCTTTGCTGCAAATCTTTAGAAGCTTGGCTTAAAGCGTCTTCAAATGCATCGAGCCTTTCAGAAGCTGCGGCAACGTCTGAAGATAATTTATAGGCTTTAAAACTTCTCAGCATTCTTTCCGATATTGTTAGATTGTCTTTCATTGGGTTGTCTTCGAAAAACTTTTCTATTTTTTCGCGTAATGCTGTTTGTCTTTCAAGATTTTCTTGTTTTAAAAAAACAGATAGTGTTTTTAACACTTTTATTCCGCCTCTCAAGTTAGACAAAAGAAAGTTTTCTATTAGAGGCGTTAAAGCCGGGTCCAAAAATTTTAAATTTGACAACATTTTAAAAGCTGCTTTCTTTCGGGCGTTAACGAGTTCAAATATTCCTTTATATCTTGTGCAAAGAGGTTTAGAATTTTGTTTGATAATCTGTTGTGCTCGAGTATAAAAATCAAGATTGTTTGTATACGTAAAGCTTAAAATTTCTTTTAAAGCTTGGGTGTGTTCGTCGTTTTTATTTTCAAATTTAAAGTTTCTAGCACATTGTGCCGCAGCTTCTTGGTCAGGGTACTTTTTAAATCGCGTGACTTGTTCAATTGAAGACTGCCGTCTTTGCTCAAGGAATCCTAAAAAATTAGAGAGCGTTGTTTCAGTTTCTACAAATTCTTTGTCAACCTCTTTAGTTGCGGCCTCAAACAATCTGCGATAGTTTTTTTCTGTCCAATCAAAAATCCAGCTTGATTCTGGGGTTAGCTTTGTTAATTCCTCACATTTTAATGACGCGGTGTTTTGCCCGATGATTTTTTCCATATCGTGCAATAGTTGTTGCAGTGTAGATAAGCCTTGTGTATGACGAATAATGTATGTTTCAAAAGTTGTAATATTTTGATCAAACTTACTTAAATTTCTCCTGTGTCCTTCTAGTGCCGCTTTTTGTTCGGCGGGTCTTTTAGGGTCGTTGTACATGTTCACGTTAACTAAAAGCGATTCAAATAGCGCAAAAGAGTGTTCGGTCATTTCAAGCTGTCGGTTAAATTTATCTCTTACGTTTTGGTGTGCTTCAATATGTTTTTGAAGTTGAGTGAATTGTTCTTCAAGCTGCCTAAATTTTTCTTTTGCTTTTTCATAGATGCTGCGAAAAAAAAGATTGGCTTCAGATTGATTTAGCAGGGTTTGTACTTTATCTGCGTTGCTCTCCGAAAAGAAAACAATGACTTCAGAATTGGCTTCAGAATAGAGTTCAGATTCAGAAAGTGCTGACACGCTTTTCAATCCATCTATATACTTATCAAGTTTTTCAGCTCTGAATTTACTTGCTGCGACGGTAAGTTCTTCGCTTAAATGTTGAAGCATGTTAGGAATGGTGTTTAATGCCGTATCTAGCGCAACAATCGTCCTATTTAATTGATTTGTTTCTTGGGAAGTTCGTAATAAACCTGCAATGTTTTGCGAACATTGATTATTTGGCGTACAAGATAAAGTACTTTGCGTATTTAATCTTCGGGTTTCTTCAGTGAAAACACGTGTTCTTCGCTTTTCTTTTATTTCAGCTTTTTGTCGGTGCAATGGACTTTTCTTATCTTTTGGATTTGGTTTTTCTGTAAACACTTTCAATTTCCTCTATATTTGTTTGGGCACATACACCTAAAGCATCTGGTTTAATTATGATATGAGGCTATTTTAACTTAAATAAGGCTAGTTAAGCAAATGATTAGTATGTTTTATAACAAGTTTTTCAGAAGTAAGCTAAATTTAGTTGCTAAATCCACTCTGAAAAAGGTATAAATAGCGCGTTATGCAGCAAATCCCCATGACGGCGATGGGCGTCGAAAAATTACGATTGTTCAACTCCTGACTCATTCAGCGCAATTGCATTATAATTAGGCAACTCAGATAAGTTTTAGTTATTATGGCGTTTATTGGTATCAATCAATACGACTTCTAAAAAGCGGCGGTATGAAGATAGTGAGGGCGATGATTTGCCTCAGAATAAACCTAGGCGGTAATTTTCATCCACTCTTCTGTTTTTAGTGGCTATGAAGATTGGTTACTTTTATATGAAAGTTTGCAGACTAATTTCGCCCTATTGACTCTACTATGGCAAAAAAGATATAAAGAAAGCTATGCAGCAAATCCCAATGACAGCAACAGGCGTCGAAAAACTACGAGAAGAGCTAAAGCATCTCAAGAATGTTGTGCGCCCGAGAATAATTGCGGCGATTGCTGAGGCAAGAGGACATGGTGATCTTAAAGAAAACGCCGAATATCATGCTGCAAAAGAGCAACAAGCCTTTACGGAAGGTCGTATTCGAGATATTGAACATAAATTGTCACACGTGCAAGTGATTGATTTAACAGGCATGGCTAATAATGGGAAAGTTGTTTTTAGTGCAACGGTGACT